>CAZVTL010000177.1:0-8417 GCA_964630075.1 uncultured Tangfeifania sp. | reverse complement strand
CGACGGGTACGGCTCGGGCGACCACATGCTGCGGGTCCGCCTCAACCGCGACGTGGTCGTGCTCGATGTCGACGCCCACACCCTGGACCCCGCGCATCCGCTGCGCCAGAACACCCGCGAGGCCGACCCGATCAGCAAGATCATCAAGCTGCGTTTCGAGTATGTGGGTGAGCCGAGCGAGGAGACTCGGGAGTGCGGCTCGCGCGCTGCGACTGAGGTCATTGCCGACTTCCCATGCATCCTGCATTTTGTGAGATTGTCCCCTGCTCGATTGATCCATCTTGCCAACGTATCCATTATTCAAACTTCAGTTCATTTCCAACAGTTACACCTTCAAGCAGTGTAAAGTATTCCAGGCAGTTTTCATTGGTAACCTTGATCCCATTTATAACCAGATTACGGAAAATAATCTCGCCGAATAGGGCACAGTCTTTGCTTTTGTTCCCAACTGTTGATTTTATCAGGATCAAGGGAGTATTCACAGTGATATTCTCAAACACTATATTTTCATAAGAAACTGTATCTGACTTGCTTGCAGATTCAACAAGAAACAGTTTGGTGACAAAAGGTGCCTCGCAGTGTACATTCAACGTTTTAATGTTTTTGAAATATCCTGTTTCCCGGATATGAATGTTGATAACCTGCCCAGGATTCCTACTGCTCTCGGTAGCCATTTTATTGTAACAAATCACATTCAGTCCATCGAGCAAACTGTCCCAAGCGTTGGCTATCCAGAGAGGCTCCGCATTTGCCAGCTGCCAGACCGTATAGTTTCTTATCCGCGATGAGCCCCTGAATTTGAGATTTGTATCTCCTGCCATCACAAAGCAGTTGTCGGAATGCCAGCCAGTAAATGGATCACCATCCGGACCATCCACCGTCTGTCCGTCGGTATTTCCATGCCAGGCACCAACGACAGCAATATCTCTAAAAGGTGAATTTGAGTGGCTAATATGGTTATTTGGATCGGTCAAATGAATACCCTCCAGCCTGACATTCTTAACCTCTGTTGTAACATAAGGAATACCTGACCATGCATTCCTCTCTCCGGACATTGTTCCTCTGCCCTTCATAACGGGCATTTTGCCGACAGGGATTTTTATTTTTGAACTTACATGACCATAGAGGTAGGATCCTCCTGCGAGGTAAAGCGTCTGCCCGGTAATGAGGTCAATGTAATGGTCCGGATCACCATGGTTGTATTTGGAATAATCATGAACACCTGGTTCAAACCAAATTGTCTTAGCTTTCATAAAGTCCTGCGGTCCAAAATTATCGCCCGGCTTTACAACGAGGGTATCCGGAGCATTTTTATCCGGCACATCGGATTCCGGTTCTCTTGCAAACAGGAAGATTGGATTGCGGTAACCATCATGAACCCCCGCTTTTCCTGACTGGATTATCTTTTCAACAGCTTGAAGGTGGTTTGGTACAATCGCAACCTTTGCAGGCTTGTCCAATATAAAACGGATGGTATCATCTGATACAATCCGGCATTTTATTCCGAGATGCTGAGGAAAAATACCACAGCTTTTCAGGGGCAGATCAATACCTTCGACTCCTTTGCTGATTTTAATAGTAACCTCGACCGGGGCCCCAAAGAAATCAAAATATGCCCATGAATGGGCATAGGTATCTTTGTTAAGCCTGGGGTCGATGTATTGGTTTGCATGCAGATTCAGGAAGCCATGCTTCAAATATCTGCCCTCCGGATCCACAACCTTATCTACAGAACGGTTGTAGGTATAATAGACAAACGGTTTCCAGCTTTCCTTCCCTTGTTTCAAAGTGATGCTGTAGTCCGCCGATGGGCGCACATCACCCCCAGGGCCATTCCAGGTCATCACCCCTGCTTCGGAAGTGGTTTTGGGTGGTGCATGTCCCACAAGTGAAACTGCAACCAAACTTCCAGCTGTTGCCAGGGAAGTCGTCCTGATAAATTTTCTTCTGTCTATCATGCGTTCAGATTGGATTTGTTGCCAAATAGGGTATAGATTTCATTAATGCTCCTTGGATTTTTAGAATCATTAAAAAATGGAAATATAAAATAAGATCAGTGAACTTTAAGCAATTGTAAATCATTTGCACCAATTGAAAGCATCGCACGAATTATTTTGTGATTAGCATGGTTGTGACACACACAGATAATGACCAAATTATCCAATAATATTTCAAATAAAATAACTAATCTATTGATTACAAATCAACAATGGCGCACATACCTATTTCCAATTGTACTTAAAACAACTTATTCTTCATAATAATATGAACATAATTCCATTCTTTGACAATCTCATTGTATGCATTCCGAGACTTTTCAATACCCATTTCAGAAAACTCATACTCCAATTTTTCGGCCACTTCGGCCAGCTGATAGAAACACATATTGAGGGCTACCCCTCTGATCGAATGGGCGGCCTGCTTAATTTCCTGTATGTTCTCCTCCCTTATGGCATTGTCAAGTAATTCCAGATCGGCTGAAAACTGTATGGGAATTAATTCCAGCAAATCTTCAAGAAGGATCTGACTATTTCCCATATTCTCATTAAACATTACTTCATCAAAATGTAGTACACTCTTGGTATGGCCTTCTTTGGTTATTGTAGGATTCTTCCTTTCATAAAAAAGGGTCAGATGCTTATCAATAATTTTAGTCAGTACAACTCTGTCTATGGGTTTTGTAAGAAAATCATCCATTCCTGCCTCCATACATCGCTCCTTTTCGCCTTTCACTGCTCCTGCTGTCAATGCAATGATAGGAATTCTGCCCTCTTTCCCAAATTCATACTCACGTATCCCAATTGTAGCTTCAATTCCAGATTTTACCGGCATTTGCACATCCATAAATATTAAATCCGGTTTATGTGCAAGTGTCATATCAATTGCCTCCTGACCATTTTTCGCCTCTAATACCACCACGTTGGGAATGAGCTGTTTCACCAAGGTTGTCATCAACAACATATTAAGCATAACATCTTCGACGACAAGAATGACTGGAGAAAACATGCCTCTTTGGTCAACAAGAACAGTTGGCAAGTCACTTATGCGCTCCATTGAATCTGCAAACGACTGATTCTGAATACTCTTCAGGTAATGCAATAACTCTTGAGATTTTACCGGCTTCGTAATATTAAACCGAACATCCAGCTTTTTACACTCCTCGTAAATTGCAATATCATCTGATGAACTATGAAGTAAAATAATAGGTAGTTCCTCAGAAGAGAGATGCAATTGTTCCCGAATCATCTTGATGGTATCGAGACCATTGATGTAGGGCATGTGGTAGTCGACAATAATGACATCAAATAACTTAGACTTTTCAATTATTTTGAGTGCGGATAACCCATTGTCAATACCGATAAATTCGATACCCCAACTGTTAAAAGTATGCTCCAGAATCAAACGGTTGTTATCATTGTCATCAATCACCAATACCCTTTTGATCTCATTGAGACTGCTATAATCAAGTTTTTCACCAATCTCGTATTCCAGTTCTAATGTAAAATAGAAATTTGAACCTTTGCCAATCTCACTCTCAATTTCAATCTTGCCACCCATTTTTTCCACGAGAATACTGGATATGGTCAGTCCAAGTCCAGTACCTCCAAATTTACGGGTCGTGGAAGAATCTGCTTGCATGAAAGCTTTAAACAATTTCTTTTGCTGTATTTCGCTGATTCCAATTCCAGTATCGCGAACAGAGAATCTAAATCCACCTTTTGTCTCACTCTTTTTGTTAAAAGTTATGTTCAGTTCAACTTCCCCTGATTCTGTAAATTTTATTGCATTGCCGATAAGGTTTACCAGTATTTGTTTAAGCCGGATTGGATCGGCTGTGATAAACCTTGGAATATCCGGCTGAATATTTAACAGTAGTTCGAGCCCTTTCTGTGAGGCATGGTATTTTAAAATATCTGCTGTTTGTTCGGCAATTTCAATAATATCTGTTTTGAACAGATCGAGCTCCATTTTGCCTGCTTCTATCTTGGAGAAGTCAAGTATGTCATTGATAATCCCCAGCAACGAATGACCTGAGGTATTCACGTTTTCGGCAAACTGCTTCTGGATTTTATTCAAAGGTGTTTTAAGCAACAAGTCAGTGAAGCCAATCACCCCATTGAGCGGAGTTCTGATTTCGTGGCTCATGTTGGCAAGAAACTCAGACTTCGCCCTATTGGCAATATCTGCCTCTTGTTTGGCCTTTAGAAGTTCTGCTTCTCTATTCTTCTGGTCTGTGATATCGTGAGTTACCCCTACCAATCCATTAATTTTTCCATGCATGTCGCGTAACGGAACTTTGGAACAGAGGAGCCAATGGATCACACCATCTTTGTCTGTTAGGGTGCCGTTGATATCGAACAGCGGATTGCCCGTTTGCATCACCAACTGATCCTCTTCAAGAGCCCGTTTTGCCTCCATATCAGGATAAAATTCAAAGTCTGATTTGCCTATGATTTCAGCTTCGGAACTTTTACCTGCAAATTGAATTTCTTTCGGATTGGCAATGATTTTCCTGCCCTCAATGTCTTTGACGTAAACAGCGTCAGGAATCAAATCAATGATCGTCCGGAACAGCGTACGTTCATTTTGCAGCGTTTCTTCTGCCTGCTTTCTAAGCGTAATATCCCTGCTGATTCCAAGCAATCCGACCAATGTTCCATCACTTGCCCAATAAGGTGTCTTCAGTGTATCGATCAACACGCTTCTGCCATCGGGATAGGTAATCCATTCTTCATTGTGGCGGGGTAACTTATGCCTGAGCATTTCGGCATCAAAACGCACAAAAGAACTGGCAGTTTCGAAATCAAAAAGATCGAAGTCACTCTTTCCGGTAATCTCATTTTTCGGTTTGCCCACAAATTCAGCAAATGGAAGATTGCATCCAAGGTAAATGCCTTCCGTATCTTTGAAGAAAATAATATCAGGAATAGAATCCAGCAACGAGGTGATCAATCCGGATTGCCTGATACGTTCAGCTTCCGCCCTCTTCCTTTCCGTGATATCTTCCTTGATAGCGATAAAATGCGTTATGACCTTGTTCTCATTGATGATTGGAGAGATCAATGCTGATTCCCAATAGATCTCACCGTCCTTTTTTCTGTTTTGTAATTCCCCCTGCCACTCCATCCCCGACAGTATCGTATTCCAAAGATTCTTGAAATGCTCAACTGGTGTATTCTCAGTTTTTAGTATTCTTGGATTTTTGCCAATTGACTCTTCCTTGGTATATCCAGTTAAGTTGCAGAATTTGGGATTTACATATTCAATATCACCATTAATATCAGTAATAACGATTGAAGCTGGATTCTGCTCGACCGCCTTTGATAGTTTCAGAATCTCTTCTTCAGCCTGATTTCTCTCCTCAATTAATTTTATAAGGGAATCAAAAAGGTAACTACTGTCGGAAGTTGTTGCCTCAGTATCGTTAATTCGGTTTTTATCAGATGGATTCAGTGCATAGATAGCTCCCTTGATGTTGTTTATGGTTGCCTTTTGCGCTTCTGCATCCTGCTTTTGCTTAGATAACCCATCCCTTAACTCCTGCGAACTAAGCTCAATTGAGTTTTGTAGCAACTTAATGTCATCCTCAGAATTGGCATAAGTGTTACTCACATCCAGAATAAATCCTCTCATTTCTTCTGGCAGTTGATCAATTGAGCCGAAGTGCCTCTTAATCTGGCGTAACAACAGTTTGTGAATGCGATCTACCATAGTATACCTGATTTATATTTCCTTGAATACAGTGATTGTCATCGTTTGGTTGTGAAGTTCACAATGTTGTTCAAAAGGTTTGATAGGACAGATTTCCCCATAAGAATAAAAACCTGTAAGGGTAGCCGTGTTACCAAGGACCTCGCGAATAATCTCCAACTCTTCTTCCACTCTTTGCTTCAGGACCAGTTTCCTTCCCACACAACTGATTAGTATTGCAAGATCAGGCTCCGAATTTCTAAGGCTCACTTTTGACATCTCGGCTGCATCGTTCGCACCATCAATCAAACGATCAAAATTAGCCTTCATTAACCGAACATACTCACCTTGCGGCAGATCTCCGGCAAAGACCATGCTTCCATCTTCTTCGTTAATAGCCAGAACGGTCCGAACAACAGCGGTTTCGCTATTTTTCAAACGCAGACTCAAAGGGAAAAGCAAGGCCGAAGCCGGAAGATTGGCTGCATGATCACCCAGGTAACGTTTGTAAAGCTCCAGCGCAGAAAGGCCATCCAGTTCATATAGAACATTACCCTTTGACCGTGTTACTTCCCTATCCACTCCAAATGAATCCCAACCTCCCATCGATCCATATCCAACTTGCAGATGATCTCCATAAAACCCAATAGCAAGCACAAGATTTTTTTCTCCTGCCCTGTTGTGAACAATCACTGTTTCCACAAAATCGGCCTGGTCGCCCGCCAGACCACCAGTAACGCTAATCCTGTTGTCGAGTCTGCTGTTTAATCCTTTCGTAAGTTCACTCCCATTGATATTCAATCCTTCAGAGAGAACCATTACATGGACAAGGTCTTCTCTATCCAGTTTGGATGCAAGTTTCTCCCCAATAACAAAGCTCTCAACCATCTCGCCAATGGTTTCCGAGGCAATAACAACTGAAGTTTTTTCAAACCATATTGCTGTACAGATGATGTTTTCATTAAATACCTCTTCCCCGCAGATCTCCCCTGAAGTAGAACAACCTATGATTTCTGCAAGAGGATATGCCTGTTTGACTGCATCAATCTGCTGTTGTTCCATTAATAAATGTCTGTTGCCAAATAAAAAAACAAGGTTCGCATCTTTTGAAAGATTATGATCACTTTTTTTCACCCATCCCGTAGCAGAAGAAAAAATACTTTGTTCGGTCTTCATAAGTTTAAAATTTGTCTTGTTATGCCAAATTGGCTATCAAAACTGTTGTGATAATGAAAAAATAAATTCCTGGAAATTTAAAGTTAGTACGGGAAAATATTCAAAATGTTCACCCCCTTCATCCAAAACGGAAGATTTCTTTCTGTATATTCTTCAAAAAACAGGAAACGCCCCCGGTTCCCATGAAGTTATAACAATTTTTTGTAGCCATTGTTTATGGAACAGAATATAAAGTTAAACAAATCTTGGTTGTTCGGTAAAATGGAGCAGTCCATGGAATCGAATGAACCCGGATTATGAGATCAAAAAAAATCCCCGTTGCAAGTTGCAACGGGGATTTTTTATGCTTGTCCTTTCGGCGGACCGAAAGGAGTAGAAGGAATGGGTTCGTAGCCTCCCTGTATCTGAATCGGTCCGTAGATCGATTCGTATTTCTGGAGATTCTCCTGCAGTGCCTTCATCAACCGTTTGGCATGATCCGGCGTGAGGATGATCCTTGATTTAACCTGGGCTTTGGGTACACCTGGTACCACCCTGACAAAATCGACTACAAATTCCGAAGGTGAGTGCGTGATGATGGCCAGGTTGGAATAGGTTCCCTGAGCTACCTCTTCGCTTAGTTCGATGTTCAACTGATTTTGATGGTCGTCCTGCATCGTTTACCAATTTATTGCTCCTCTTCTTCTACCGTTTCGTATTTCTTGTGGTCGATCAGACGGTCATATTCATCTTTTGAACCTACCACTATATTTCTGAACATCGGGTTACCGGTACCGGCTGGAATGAGGTGACCGCAGATCACATTCTCTTTCAGACCTTCGAGGTAATCGACCTTGCCGTTGATGGCGGCTTCGTTCAACACCTTGGTGGTCTCCTGGAAGGAGGCTGCCGACATCCAAGACTTCGTTTGAAGTGAAGCCCTGGTAATCCCCTGCAATACCTGGCTGGAGGTCGCAGGAACAGCGTCCCTGGCTTCCACCACCTTTTTGTCGCGGCGTTTCAGCATCGAGTTCTCATCCCTCAATCGACGGGCCGTGATAATCTGGCCGGCTTTCAGGTTTTCAGAATCGCCCGATTCTGTGACAATCTTCTTTCCAAACACCCAGTCATTCTCGGTATTGAATTCCATCTTGTCAACAATCTGTTTTTCAAGGAAGCGGGTATCTCCCTGGTCAACGATCTCTACCTTGCGCATCATCTGGCGGACAATTACTTCAAAGTGCTTGTCGTTGATCTTCACCCCCTGCATCCGGTAGACATCCTGTACCTCGTTTACGATGTACTCCTGAACTTTGGTCGGCCCTTTGATGGCCAGGATATCGGAAGGTGTGGTGGCTCCGTCAGACAGGGCAATACCTGCACGTACGTAGTCGTTCTCCTGTACCAGGATCTGGCGGGATAGCGGTACGAGGTATTTCTTTTGCTCGCCCGTACGTGAAGTAATGGTGATCTCGCGGTTACCCCTTTTGATCTTGCCCAGTGATACTTCACCGTCGATTTCGGAAACCACTGCCGGATTGGATGGGTTACGTGCCTCGAAAAGCTCTGTT
>CAZVTL010000176.1:0-8452 GCA_964630075.1 uncultured Tangfeifania sp. | reverse complement strand
TTGTATGTTGTGGGCTACGAGCAATGAGTCTTTCACATGGGCATGACATTCTATGCAACGTACATTCTGAAAATGGCGGGCCTGATTGGGAAGCCAATCATGTTTGGAAATAATATTGGGCTTTTCGTTGTCGCTGATCAATTCAAATTTATTGATATTGTTGTGGCAGCTAAGACAGATGTTGTTGTCGTATGCGATAATTTTGTTGATCACAGAGTCACTTCTTGCACTGATCTTGTAGGTATGAGGCTCATGGCAGGTCCAGCATGTGAATACATCCGCATGTTTGGTGGCATGGGTACTGAGGTTGAATTCAGCCTCAATTTTTTCAAATTGGAATTTAGCATATTGTTCATCCCCACCGTGACAATCAATACAGGTCATCTTTGGTTCCATCCTAACTTCAGCTGCATGTGGCCAGATAGAGAAATCCTCTGAATGGCAGTCAGTGCACTTGAAGTTTTTATGATTGGACAGGTAGAACAGGGTGGTATCAATTTTCATCCCTTGTTCCATTTTGTGCTTAACCTGTTTGTTGGCAACTGTATTGTCGTAGATGAAATAGTTGTGTGCATGGCAATTTAAGCAGTGGTCGTTGGCCCTTTGGTTGTCTGTCCTGGCAGGAGCAACTATTTCTTCGGCACGAAGACCGACAATTCCAGGGATCAAAAATGCCAGCAAGAGTCCTCCGATTAGCTTAATAGCTTTGTTCATATATTGATGTATTTATATTTTTCGACTTGGATCAAACAATCTGTTTTATTTTGATCAGTAGTGTGTTGGAAGTAAAATGAGAAGCCACATCCAGACAGAGTGTGGCTTCTCATTAAGATATCAATTCATTTTAAATTGATTGATATTTTTTTGGAGAATGGAATATCTCAATTCTAAAATCCCCATAATCTGGTGATGGTGAAACCTACCCTGAAATTTTCCAAATCCAACTTATAAGGATTGTTCAGCATCATGTCCTGTGGCAAAAGTGACTCACTGTTGCCAATGTAGATCTGAAAGGCATGTGTACTGGTAGAAACCTCGAAACCGAATGACAAAATTGGTTCAGAACCAATGGTATAGTCTGCCTGTTCCGACATACCTTTTATCTGCAGAGGGAAATCGGCATTGAAGATAAATGATCCCTGCGGCGAAATTTTGATTCTACCTCCAGCATGTAAACCTACTTTATCGTGGTCAATGTGCCAGGGAGTTGTATTGAAGTGGGAAAAACTAACACCTCCCTGCAAGGTAATCCTGTCATTGAATTTGCGGGCTATCATTAGCTGGGCAAAATAGGAGAAGCGGTTGCTCATGCGGAAATCATGCCTGGTATAGGCACTGTCATCCGAAGAATGATAGTATTGGGCAGCTTCCCAATCTGCCTTCTCTCTTCCGTCAATGGCCATGTTCCCATACACAGAGACTGAGATTGGCATACCTGTGTTCATCTGTTTGAGCGGAGTCCACTTGGCATTGAAATCGCTGTACATGTTTTTCTTCTGCAGACCATAACCAATCTGAAGATCCTTCATGATGACGTAATCGATACCGATTCTGACATTTGCTCCCGGAGCCATGATGCCGTAAAGATCTTGAATCCCGTTGTTTACAGTACCAAATTTATGCTGGATTACGGATTCAAGTGTGTTCACCGGAGCAATTTGGGAGGTCTGCTGATCAATCAGATAGCCACTTTCCCAAACAAAGCGAACGGGTTTGTTGACAACTGCTTCAGGTTCAGTAGCAGTTGAGTCTGTTTGACCTTGGACAAATTGATAGGTAAAGGGCAAAAGACTTAGAATGAGGAATATAAAGGTTTTTTTCATTTTACGAATTCTTAAATTTCCTGATTAATTGTTTTTTGCACCTTGCTGTATCCAGGTCAATACCAGTTGAGCTTCCGCTGCAGAGTATTGTTTCCAGGTATGTGTTGGAGCTTGATAATTTGGGAAGGTGTAGATCACACTTGTAGCCGGCGTAGCGGTATTGGCCATGTTCATGCTTTTGATGCTGTTGTAAGCATTGGCAGCAGTAAGGTCCGGAGCCTCACCCCCAGGTTTGTGACAAGCTACACATTTATCCGTAA
This sequence comes from uncultured Tangfeifania sp., assembly GCA_964630075.1. Classification (GTDB taxonomy): domain Bacteria; phylum Bacteroidota; class Bacteroidia; order Bacteroidales; family Prolixibacteraceae; genus CAINVV01. The sequence goes on along the minus strand of CAZVTL010000176.1, from coordinate 6,369 downwards.
AAATAGGAATGATTTGTGTCGAGAACAAAACATCCACATTGGGATCTATGGGTGGCAACTCCTCTTCCGCGATGAAATCGTAGGTACAGGCATTGATAACCAACGCGAATACAAAGAGCAGAGAATAAATATATGATTTTTTCATGCGTATAAAATTTGTTTTTTAAAGGTCGCATGGAATACCCGAATATTCCTCTTTGTTGGATGTGGAGATATTTTCATGGGTATTTCATTTGGAGCATTTTAATAGAATCAATATAAAAAAGACTTCCAATTGAGAGAAGCCTTTTTTATATGAATTCGTTTTATTCCCTATGGGATGGCTGCGATTGAGTTTTTCAGCAATGCCCTTGAATAGTCCAGGTTGTGAATGCCAAGACTGTATTCACGAAGGCACATCTGGAAGTTGATGATCGCAGCAAATTGTGCATTGGTCAGTTTAATCTTTGGCAATGTAAGATTGTAGGCTTTTTGCTCTGCAGTCCAGGCCGCGGAAGGGTTGGCATTTTGACATACTACGCCATTTTGGGCAACACCACCAGGATTTGTGACTGGATCAAATACATTCAGGTAACCATCATATTTTCCGGCAGTCAGGCCAACCCATAAGTTTGCTTCAGCGTCAGAATTTTTATTGAGGATCTGTGCAGTTACCCCATTGTCAGTAACTACCAACTTTGCCGCGAGCTGTTCCAGTAACAATTTGATTTCGGCCCTTGGATTTGTCCAGTATTTTGCATTGGTAGCAGTCACAGGAGAGGCAGAGTGGCAACCAGTTACATTACAACCATTGAAATTACCTTTGGCTACAAAACTATGACCGCCGGCTTTCCCTGTCATAGGTGCCATGTGACAATCTCCGCATGAAGCTATATTTTTGTGAACCATGCTTGCGTAGCCTGTAGGACCTGTTAACTCAACGCCTCCCATTCCTGCATACATTGCACCAACAGTACCATAATGGGTGTGTGTGCGATAGCCAGGTAAGATTTTCGCCTGGGCAATGGTTGCAGCACTTGATCCATCAAAGAAGATGTCGTTTGGTTTGCTAATCAATGCTGCATAGTCTAATACATCTCCAGTATTTGCAGGATTCTTGGAGTTGTTGAAGGTAAACGGCCGTGGTTGGTGACATTTAACACAAAGGTTACTCTCTCCGCCATCGGGCGTAATGTTGATGGTTTTCTTCCCACCCCACATGGACATCGGAACTGCTGCGACTGTAGTCAGTTTTGGAAGGTCAGTAGAGGTGTAAGTTTCGTGGATCGAACTGTGGCAAGCCCTGCAGCCGATTGCACCATAAGCCTTGTCAGGAGTACAGAAGTAGTCGTTTACATATTTACCCGTTGTAGCACTTAATGTAAATGTAGAAGGTACATTTCTCTTAACTACATCCCTGAAAGCCTCCTGTAAGTGGCAAGGGCCGCAGGTTGTACTGCCTGCCTCTTCTTCAGCTGCCAATCCGTATTCATGTTTGGAGAGTTGGAATTGCACCAGGATGGCATCCACATTGGAGGGTTTGTGACACATCTTACATGTTTCATTGGCATCAACCCCGTTTTTTCCTGCCGCTCCGGTAGCACCATCAGCACCGTCCATTCCGGGAGGGCCTTCCTTGACACAGGCTGCACCAAAAGACATGAGGGCTACAGCAAAAATAGCAAGCTTAAAGAATTTTTGTAGTTTCATAGATTTTGAAAATTTAGATATAAACTGTATTTTTTAATTGAAATATCAATTAGTCTATTTGACACGATTGTAAAGTTAAAAATTGTAAATTCTCCAAACAAATAGAAATATGTTGATAGATTGACTAATATATTTGTAAACACAACAATAAATAGATGTTTGTATGTCAATATATTAATGATATATATCAATAGTGTTTAAATATTAAACAGAACAGCAATATTTCAAAATATATTGAAAATTAGATATTTTAATATGAACATTGAAAAATAGGGGTGAGATCTCAAAAAAATATAAAAAATATGATTTGTGTCTTAAAAATAGGGGGTTATATGTTTGAAATGCATAAAATATTGATTTTATGAATGTATTTGTGGTAGTTTCAATTTGTTGACTTATTTTCCCGGAATATGCAGTACCAATCAAAAGTTCGATCCGAAAAAATGATTTTGAGATTCAAAATCTGTATTTGGATTAGTTAAAAACAGTGCATATTTTCCAAGGTAACAGGAAAATCATGATATGAATGAAATAGGTTTGGGGAACTCTATTGACTCTTTTTTGATCGGTTTGCAGGATAAATGGCCACTAGAATCCTGATTAATCTTGGTCAAATTACAATTGTACGATCTTGGTTTCAACCATTCTTGCTGATCTCAAGCAATTCATTTTCTTTTAAAATTTCTATTGTATTGCGGGTATGATGAATCAGTCCTGAATCTTCGAATTCTTTCAGGCTTCTGATAAAGCTCTCCTTTGTCATTCCGGACATATCTGCCAGTTCTTGTTTGGAGAGTATAAAATCGTAGGGGTTGGTTTCGAAAATGTTGTTTTTCAGGTAGAGCAGTGTGTCGGCAACCCGCCCCGGCATGTATTTATTGGTCAGGTTGATCAAAGTACTCATCATTTTCAGATGCTGGTTGTTGCTCTGCTTCAACAATTCAATGGCAAAAGTACTGTTCCTGGTCAGGAGGGTATACAATTTCTGGGTGTCGATGAAGCAGCAATCAATATCCGTGATGGCCGCAAGTGTAAAGTGTCTGAAATCGTCGACAATGGCACCTCCGCCAGTAAAAATAGAATTCGATTTGATGATTTGAAGTATGACATTCTTTCCCTTGGGGCCTTCTGACACCACCTTGGCCAATCCATCCTTGATGCACACAAGGTGCGTTAGCGGGGTGTTTTGTTTCAGGATCGTCTCACCTGGCCTAAAGTGGATTTGGCGTTTGTTGTCCATCAGGGAGTGAAGTTCCTCATGGGCCAATATTCCAAAGATATGGGAATCACCACAGTGCTGGTTGCTAAAACAGCAGTCGTATTTGCAATCTGTACAATTACCGCAATGGGATGTATTCCGTGGTTCTGACATAAACAATAAATTTGTTTGATACAAATATATGAACTAATTGATAAATGTCAATTGCCAGGAAAAGCGATTGTATGGTTTTACCAAAGCTCCTCCAAGGTCCACCACATTGTGTTTAGAGGTTGAATAACCGGGGCCTGCATTTTCAGCTTAAGAGATTAACTTTGGGGAGGCATTCTGTATTTTCCCATCCCCAAAGCTTTACCAAACATATCTGAATAGGCTGGTGTAACTAAAAAGTTGGAATCATTCCCTTTTCTGCAATCAATTCCCAGGCGCGAATGAAACTCTCCTCGTCAAAAATTGTTACCCCATTTTTACGAAGTGTTTTTTTGATCACTTTCTGATCAGCTTTTCCAAATTTTGTGAGCAGTGATTTACGGTTGAGCTTGACGGGTGAAAAACCTCTGTTTTTTTCATTAAGGTAATAGCTGTAGGCCGGTTGATAAGCCATACCTGTTTTACTGTAGTAGGCATCACTGGCCTCAAGGTTGACTTTCCGGTAGGCCAGCACAGAATATTTTCCCTCGCTTAAAACTTCAAAATAGCAATTCCCTTTAAAAGATCCGGTAAAGTAAAGTCGACGGAAAACTCTTTTTTTACCTTTCGAATCCCGAAAGGTGAATCCGTTCAAACTGGCAATGTCAATAACTATTTGGGTGGATATGGTGGAATTGTAATAGATCAGTTCATCCCGGTAGGAGCCGTAATTAAGGCCTATGTTGGCAATTCTGCTGCCATCGGTGAATTCTATTTCCCCCAATAGAAATTTGTCGTTTAAAAATGGAGATCCAGGATAGTTTGGATATGGCGTAAACCTTGAGCCCAGGATTTTTTCACCTTGCTGGCTGGTTTGTGAAGTTTCCTGGGCTGTGGCTGTAACCAGTGCCATCAGGAAAAGTAAAGTAACTGTATGGTGAAGTTTTCCTGTCATCTTATTTAACTTCAAATGTTTGTTCATTGCAGACAACCAATCCATCTTCCGTTTTGCCCTGTAAAACGATTTTGAAAAAGCCATGAATATCCGAAGTCTTAAACTCCACCGTTAGGGTTTGTGTTGGGTTCGGCTCAGTTTTCCAAAGCAATACCTTACGTAAGTCGGGTTCATGCATTTTATCAGATTGCGGAGGCTTCAATGATACTGATGGCTGGACAGCATCAAATTCAAGTTTCATCAGTTCGTCGGATTCCGGGAATAGTTTGTTGTCGTGTTTTGCCAAATTAATAGCTACCACTCCATGAAAAGTAAGGTCTCCAAAGAATCGCTCCTTACGGCCAATTTCGATCCGCTCAATATCTTTGGACCCCAGGTTTTTAATGATGTTTAAATCCCTCACAGGAATACCATCAACGGTTACAAGAGGCGGATCATTGAAATAATTGAGTGTGGCCGGATTCAAAATTTGCATGGTTGGAATTCTGTTGTAAGCCCTGAATTTAACTCCTGGTAAGAGTTCCCTTGAGATCTCTGTAAAATCAGGGAGATCCATAAATAGTCTTGGATAGATGATCTCTGTCGGAACTCCATAAAAAGGATAATCATGTTTTTCCGTGCTGTGCGCCATTTCGATATCAAGCTCCTGACAATTGTAGATTTTTCGAAGGGTCGTCGCTTCGATGGCACCGGGAGCATGTTGCAGAAGAGCAGCAGGGGGTTGTTTGGTTGATAGTGGTGGAACAAAAGAGGGCAAACTATCCCTTCGGTGTAGCTCAATTTTCAAAAGATTCTTTTTGTTCAGGTCATAGCCCTGTACAATTACCGGTATTTTCCCCCTGTAATTATCCAACCGAAAACTAAAGAGGCCGTCTTCTCCGGTAATAAAATAGTCAAGCCATGGGATAGAATCCGGTACAGATAATTGGATGCAGGCATTTTGAAATGGGGTTCCTGTTCTTGGATCCTTGACTTGGCCCATCAGCATGATTCCCTCCTGCTGCACTATTTTATTTTTCCAGTCAGGGTTTTCTATTGCAAAGGCCGAGGTTGAATAACCAGGAATAATTTCGGCAACCGATAGAAACATTGGACCTTTTAGCCGGGAAAATATTTCACCCGAAAGATGGATGGATGCATGGACATTTTCACGGGTTTTGTAGGTTTTATTCAACCCCTCAATGACCAATCCCTCCAGTGATTGTTCGCGAATTGGCCGTATTTCAGAGGCTTGCAAAATGGTGGATGTCTCCGGTAGACCGAGGAATCTGTTGCAAATGAACAGCTCTTTGACAGTTGCCTGCTCGCTGCCGTTTAGCGTTGTGCAAAGCAGATAGTTGCCAGTCTTCAAGGAATCTGCCAGGTATAGATAGCCACTGGCCTGATCTTTCTTTAGGTTTTTACTTACCCCGGCAATGATTTTCCCATTTGTATTGATCAGATCGATTTTGATTACCCTGGAAGAATCACCAACCGGCGCAAGAATGTTGAACAGGATGGTTTCTCCGCTGGTGTAGAAATCACGATCGGTAAAGAGTAATGGCAGCTCTTTTTCCTGTGCTTTCCCTCCTGTAGCAATTGTTAAAAGTAGGAATACGATGATGTTTCTCACGTTCATTTTCTTTTCAAATATCAGGTCAACTTCTCAGGATGTTTTCTTATTTGTTGTTAAGTAAAAAGACCGTTTCATGGTGCAACTATGTTTAAACAAGGGAATTGGTTTATTCTTCCCACCAGTCAGGAGGTTTTATAGGATCCGGATTGGGGTTGGTTGCAGATGGTGCTTCTGCTTTGAGCTCACCATCAAACGGTATTTCAGGATATCGGTTGATGGGGCGCAAAGTAAATTCGAGTGGTGGTTTGGGGAGATTGAAGAAATAGCGCACTTCCTGGTAAGAGTAGAGGTCAAAAAAGCCATAAACAATCTCCGAAGGTTTGGATTTGCACAATATATTACCATATACCTGGGTCTGAATAGGATCAAAAAGGCTACCCGTTGCGGCAAACTGGTTGTTCAACTGCTCATGGAATTCATAGGATTCTTTTGAAATACCGTATTGCTCAAAAAACAGGATCCAACCAGTGGCTACCAGGTTACGAAGGTCAGAATGAAAGTAGCGCTGTGGGGAGTAATCAATCAATAGCATCGGGTGCTTGATGATTTTTCCGGGCTCAGTTTGGTCACTTGGTCCGACCAAGTGAAACCTTTCATTGTTTTGGTAGGAGAACCAACCATAGGAGTCAGGGAAAATTGAGCCAGGCACCTTCGACCATGTCCATTCGATCAAAGAACGCACAACGAACCGGTAGTGGGAGAGGTCGGAAGTTACCGGCAAATCAAAGTTGATCTCCCTACCTTCACGCTGGTAGGTTCGGG
>CAZVTL010000175.1:0-8539 GCA_964630075.1 uncultured Tangfeifania sp. | reverse complement strand
TGTTCAATTTTGCGCCAGTCGATGGTTTTGTTGTATTTCTTCATGGCTTTTTCAGCATCAAACACCCGGGGATCATGCCTTTCAAGGGTATAAGGGGTATAATCCGGTGTGGCTGTAAAGAAATCCTGCAGTAGGGAGGCTGTAACATCAAACTGGTTGACATAAGGTACATTCAGTATGTTGTAGATGGTTTTCAGGATGGATCCGAAATTGGCGTGGTTGTGGGAAACATAGCCCTTTTTTACATAAGGACCGGCCATCATCAATACCGAGCGGTGTCCATCGATGTGATCGACTCCGCCCTGTGGATCATCTTCGGTGATGATGACCAGCATCTCCTTCCAGTATTTTGTCCTGGAGAGAAAATGGAGGATTCGCCCAACGGCCAGGTCGTTGTCTGCCATGAAGGAGTGTGGATAATAGTAGCCATCTTCCGGCCGGACCTTTGCCCCGTGGTCGTTGGGAACCTGCATGGTGATCAATGCAGGTAGTTGCTCTTTCCCCTGGATCCACCGGTTGGTAAACTCCTTTTCAAACTGGTCCATCCGGTACTGATCCGGGATGTTCATGTTGTATCCGGCGTAATCGTGGCTGGTTCTGGTGAAAAGCGCCTTCTGCATGGGTACCATCACACCGTGTGCCGCCCCGGTATTGGTATCGAACCACTCCTCCCGAACATGGGCTGTCTCGTTGGCCTCTCCGAAGTTGTAGAAGGAGACTTTTTTGCGGTCGAGTGCCTCCCAAAGCCCCCCAATTTCGGCATAATCTTCGGGGTCCATGCTTCCGGTAGAGCCTGGGAAGCGTCTGCCGGGAGCTTTTGAAAACAGCATGGCCTCTTTGGAAACGCTGGAGTTGGCCTCCACCCATTCGTTGGGAATGACTCCCATCATCCAGTGGTGGCCATGGATGGAAGCATCGCTGTCGCAATAGTAATTGTCGCTAAAGGAGAACTGTGTCGCGGCTTTGATGTGGTTAGGGCTGACCCTCAGATTCGGCAATTTCCTGCGCAGGGAATCGGGCAAGGTGTATTCATTGTTTACACCAAACCTGGCCAGGGAACTGTCGCCATTGGCATTCTTCAGTTGTCCGAAAATTTCATCATAAGTCCGGTTCTCCTTGGTAATGTAGACGATGTGTTTGATGGGCGACTTCCTCAATCCCGGCAGAGGGGGCAGCGGGTTTTTCCCGTCATCCGCAACAGTGACACTTTTGAAGGTATTGTCAATCGACTGTTTGGTATAGGATGCCAGTTGAACGGCATCCGGCATGGGAACTTTCTGGAAACTGCCCAGCTGTATATCGCCGACATAATATCCCTGAACAGGTGAGATGAAACCCTTCCCTCCATTTGGTCCGGCGCCCAAACCCCTGCAGGTCGCAATGTAGAGCTCCTTTTCGTCCTTTGACAGCCTTACCCTGGTTGGTCCCCAGGCAGATGGAATAATCCCTTTGGTTGTTTTGGAGGCAACATCGATGACCGCCACTGCGTTGAATCCAAGCAGTGCAACATAGAGGGTTTTCTCGTCTTTGCTGAGGGTAATGCCAAAGGGCAGCAATCCACGGAATTTGTCTATTTTAGGATCCACCAAAATGGGGATATGGCCCATTAACTTGTGGTTTTTGTAGTCGATGACCGATATATTGTCGTTGGTGGCATTGGAAACATAGGCGAATCGTTGGCCGACGGCTATGGAATTGGGACTGGCACCACCCACCACCTCTGCATCTTCGATCATCTGACCGATCTGATGTCCCGTCTTGAATTTGTCGATCACTTTGTTGGAGGCCAGATCGATGGTAAAGACGCTCATGGCATCGGGGTGAAGCGGACTGCCTACACCCGGAACTTTTCGCCCTTCTACCACTGTCCCATGTATGGACTCCTTGGTATTGTCCCCATAGGGATGGTGAGATATCATCAATGAATCAATATTTTCGGGGGTTGCACCTGTAATCAGCGGATACTCATACATCCCGACATTGGCAACCAGGACCGTTTTTTTGTCCGGACTCAGCGTCAATCCAAATGGCAATCTACCCACCTTGATGGAAGCGGTAATTTTTCGGGAGGACAAATCAACACGCACCATCCTGAAGTTGGCTCTGTCCAAAACCAGGAGCTCATTGCCGACTTCATTCAGTACAAGATCGGAGGTGAAACTGTCGCTGTAGTCTACACCATCCACCTTCCCGTTGAGTGAGATGGAATCGAGCCGTGTCAGTTTTTCAATATCATATTTGATCACGGCACCATTGTCCCCTCCGCTTAGGTAAACGGCCCTGGAATCCCCGGAAAATGCCACGCCCAAAAAGGATCCTTTGGAAAGTGGTGATTTGATTTTTTTGTCATAGCTGGGAACCCGGATCACCCCGAGTGTTGGAAGATCGATGATGGAAAACACCCCATTGTGCAGGGTTACAGCCTTTCTTCCATCGGGCGAAATTGCCATTCCGAATGGGTCATTGGTGATCCGTATAAGCTGGCCGGCCGGAGTAAGGAACCGTCCGGAGGGGAGGATGGTGGTCCCCTGGGGATCGATACGGGCAAATGCATTCCCGGCAGGAACCGTTAGTATACCGACTTTTTTTTGTGCAACAACGGCGTTGATACCGGATGCCAGAAGGCACCAGAACAAGATAAGTTTAACCATATTCATAGCAGGTAGTGTAATTTTGAATCGACCCGAAAGATATTTAATTTCCATGGATGCGGAAATACAAGGGAGGCAATTTCAGAGAGCCTTGAGTTCCTGGAGGGTGGCTTCAATCAGTTCCTGGTGGACACTGTCGATTTGAACAAAGAACATAGCATCCTTTATCCCTGAATAGACGGATATATTGAATGGAAGTCTTTCCGTATGGTTCATCAGCAGGTAGGACAAAGCAGTATCTCTCGGATTGCTGACCAAAATCGCTGCGCGCTGTTCCCCAAATGCAATGACAGTATTGCTCAAAAACTCAACGTAGCTCTTCAGCTCTGCAGGAGAAATGTCGACATAGGTCTCCCGAAGATCGCCGATGTAATGAAACGTTGGATCATAGCTTGGATCGCTGGTAATGGCAGTGAATTTTTCTATCATCTCTCTGAGACGGGTCACCCCGGAGAATACATCGAGTACAATTTTTAACTCGGGCAAAATCTTGTACGATTTAGATGTTTCCATGGCAATAGGTTGGCCCACCAAAGTAGCAATTTTATTTCAATTTTGCAAACGTCTTTGGTCTTCCAAGTTCTAAGGGCAATGTAATTTGGTAGTTATCATATGATTTTCCTTCCTGCCTGCCATTGGCACCATGCAAAGCCGCCAAGGCCGCAAAGAAAGAGCAGGACATTGTAGTTTGTGTCATCCTTAAACCAGAGCCTGTTGCATTGGGCAAAACCTTTTGAAATGGTCCCCTCTGAAAATGCAGTAAGATTGGTCTCCGGCAGGTGGTACGATCTTAAAAATGCCAAAAAAATCCCTGTCAGCATTGGGAGCTGACAGGGAAAACCTAACCTAAACCTAACCTAAATTTTGACGGAAAGTCAAAGCACAAATTTAACTATGTGGATCTTCAAAATGAATGATATTCATCATGTCTTTGGCCCTTGTTGGTGTGCCTTGAAATCGATTTCCAGGAATCTGGTTACCTCCTTTTTCCATCTCTCCTCCACGAAGGCCACATGATCCGGATGGTTGTTGTAGCTCTCAAAGTCAGTCCGGTTGGCGAATAACATGGAGAATCCAAAATCGTAGTCGTTTTTGGGACTCACCTGATCCAGTACCCTGAAGTCGCTCACCACTGCAATCCTGGTAAGGATGGACTTCCCGTCTGCCAGAAATTTGCCCTCCGCGGCTGATCCCCTTTCGTGTTTCAAATCAAAGATCACCATGTGCTGAATGGTGTCGGAGGAGTTGATCGGATCCGGAAGATTCTTTGCGGGTGCGGCCCAAAGGGGGAAAGAAATCCCCGACAAGAGGGCTCCTGAAGCTAAATTTTTAAAAAAGTTGCGTCGTTGCATGGTCGTTATTTTACTTTGTTTTCTTGTAATGGAACATTGTATGGAATAAATATAAATGTTCCTGACGAAATGATTGCCATCCAACCCAGTTTAGTGGCTTCACATCTCATTTTTTTTTACTTTTATGGCAGAACAAATTATTTGAGCAAACCCCAAAATCACGCTAAACTAGAATCCATGAGAAAATTTCAACTGCTTCTGTGCTCACTTGTCATCTCCTTCCCTGCCTTGCTCTTTGCGCAAACAGAGGGGAAAGTCTTCGATAACCTCTCCATGACCAGCAAGATTCTGAAAATGGAACGTAAATATGCCATTTACCTCCCGGCTGATTATGAGACTTCCCAGCGGAGTTATCCTGTTCTCTACCTGTTGCATGGTTCGGGTGATGACCAGAGTGGCTGGATTCAGTTTGGCGAAGTGAAGAACATTGCCGATCAGGCAATCCGTCAGGGGAAATGTACCTCGATGATCATTGTTATGCCAGATGGCAATACGGGTCAGCGGGGGTATTTCAACAGTCCGAAGGGTGACTGGAATTATGAGGATTTCTTCTTCCAGGAGTTGATGCCCTATGTGGAGAAAACCTACCGTATTCGCACGGACAAGAGATACAGGGCCATTGCCGGACTCTCCATGGGGGGAGGCGGCTCTTTCATGTATGCCCTGCACCATCCCGAACTTTTTTCTGCGGCTTGTCCGCTGAGTGCCTCTGTCGGACCGATCTCACTGGAAGAGGCTTCCACCCGTTGGGAGAAACAATATCCAGGCATCTCAAAAGAGTCGCTGACCGCCTATTTCTCCAGGCACAGCGCACTCGAATTGGTCAAAAACATGGCAGACGAACAGAAAAAGGCGGTCAGGTGGTACATCGACTGCGGAGATGATGATTTCCTCTACGAAGGAAACTGCCTGGTTCACATTGCCATGCGCAAAAAGGAGGTTCCCCACGAATTCAGGACCAGGGACGGTGGCCATACCTGGAGCTATTGGCGCGAAGCGCTGCCAACAGTATTGGAGTTTGTTTCCATGGGTTTTCATCAATTTTAGAAGCTGTTTAAAATTGTTACACAGAGGATTTATATCTCCACAATGAAAATAAAAATAGCTTTGAAATTGGCGCTTGCAGCAAAATTACCAGAGAAAAAAACGAGGTGCACAGAGAGAAAATCGCTAGCGATTTTCCAACTCTGTGTTACTCTGGGGTTTCTCTCATGAAATAACCCAATTGCAGAAATTGCCATAACCCTTTTATTTTAGATTAATAGACATTTATACTCTGTGTAATAAATTTAAACAGTCTCTTATTGCACAGACAATAGACCATCATAACCAAACATATCAATTATTATAAACCAACAATTCCTATGAATAATTCACGCAGGAGATTCATCCAAAACAGCGCAGTTCTGTTAGCTGGAACTACACTTTTGTCCAATACGGCCCTGGCACGCCCCAAGTCGGGTGAAATAGTCGGCATACAACTCTATTCTGTCAGGGATGACATGAAGAAAGACCCCCTTGGAACCTTGAAACAGGTGGCAAAAATCGGTTACAAACATGTGGAGCATGCCAATTATGTGGACCGTAAGTTTTATGGTTACACGGCGGTTGAGTTCAAAAAGGTTCTTGACGACCTGGGATTGAAGATGCCTTGTGGCCATACTGTGATGGGCAAGAACCATTGGGATGCTGCTAAAAAGGATTTTTCTGACAGCTGGAAGTACACCGTCGAAGATGCTGCCTACATGGGCCAGCAATATGTAATCTCTCCCTGGATGGACGAATCGATGCGCAAAACCTACGATGACCTGTTGGGCTATCTCGAGGTATTCAACAAATGCGGGGATTTGTGCCAAAAATCGGGCATGAAATTCGGGTACCACAACCACTGGGCCGAATTTGTGGATAAACTGAACGGGGAGAAACTTTTCGACATCATGATGAAAAACCTCGATGTCAACAAGGTGGTGATGCAGCTGGATATTGGCAACATGTACATCGGCGGGGCGAAGGCACTCGATGTCATTGGACAATATCCCGGTAAGTTTGAGCTGATCCATGTCAAGGACGAGATCGCCGTCGACACCAAGGAGAAATATGAAAGTGCCATCCTTGGGAAGGGGATCATCCCGGTGAAGGAGGTTTTGGATATTTGCCGCAAAACCGGCGGGACCAAAGTCTACATCGTCGAGCAGGAGTCTTACCAGGGCAAGGCACCGCTGGCCTGTCTGGAAGAGGATTTTGCAATCATGAAGCGGTGGGGTTATTGAGAGAGTTATGAGTTATTGACTGCATTATTTAAAATGTAGCCTTGATCACAATGGGATTGTGATCTGACAGATAGATCTGGTCTTTCATTTCTGATATGACTTTCAACTGTTGTATGGTTACGTTATTTTTTGTGAAGATGTAATCGATGATCGTCCTGCTTTCGAGCGGCGTGGTTCCGAATCCATGAAATGTCCAGGCCGGTCCCGTAACCGAGGCAGCTATTGCCCTGGTGTCTGTCAAATGGCCCGGGTTTTTACTATCCAGAATGATCTGAAGGACTTCTGAGTCAGGGGAGGCATTGAGGTCGCCGGTGACAAAAACCGGCAGATCCTTCGCTATTTCAGTTACTTTGGAGAGTAGCAATTTGGCGCTTTCCCTGCGTGCCACCTGACCCATGTGGTCGAAGTGGGTATTGATGAAGGCAAACTCCTTGCCTGTGGAACGCTCCTTCAGGATCACCCAGGTAACGATGCGTTCGATGGCGGCATCCCATCCTTTTACACCGACTGCGGAAGGGTTTTCACTCAGCCAGAATGTTCCGCTTTTGAGCATTTCGAACCGCTCTTTTTTGTAAAATACTGCACTGTATTCTCCTGCGGAAATGCCATCTTTCCGTCCGACACCGGCATATCCGAATTGCGGCACTCCTCCGAGCAGGTCGGTCAGCTGTGTCGACAGCACCTCCTGGGTTCCCATCACATCGATGTCGTTCTTAAGGATCATGCTGTAGACATATTCTCTCCTGTATTTCCAGTTGTTGGCATTATCTGCCGGGTTGTCGTACCTGATGTTGAAGGTCATGATGTTCAGGGAGAGGTTGCCATTCGGGTGGGTGGGTTCTGCCTTGCAGCCTGTTGCCAGCAATACCAATGCGATGAGCGAAAGAAGAGGCTTGTGCATATTGGTTGTTTTTGTACACCGTAAAGTTAAAAAAGATAAGGCGGAATCATAAAGATGTTAAAGTTTAGTTAAACTCCAGTTTCCCCCTTCGGGTAGCTGTAACGATAACAAAGGTCAGACGTCTTATAGTTGTATTTCGAAATGGACGCAAATTGAAATTCAAACCAACTTTGTTTAATTCAAAAAATTTATACCATGAAACGATTTTTTTTAACCGCCGCCGTCATCCTGACGATCAGTCTGGCCTCCATTGGCAACACCCTGGTAGCCCGGGGGGAATCAAACTCTGAATTTGGAGCATACAAAATTGAAGCATTGAACGATCAGCTGTTTTTGAATGACAGACAGCTCGACAAATACCAGATTACCTATGCCAACTCTGACTTAAAGGTAATTGTTGCTGTTGACAAACTGAAGCAAGGGGAGAAGTATTATGTGCTGAATGAAAAATTTCCGGTTCAGTATGAAAGCAATGGCAACCATTTTGGAATTAAATTGCTTGACAAGGCTTTTGCAGCACAGGGGTATAGTACCACTTTTGAAAATGCCAACAGGGGAGAGTATTTCCATCAGAAGGTTTTGATAAATGAAGCATCCAACACCAATGCCCGCTTAAACCTTATAGCCGCTTATTATCCAGGTTTACTCAATATATAGCGGGGAGTTTCTGAACTGGCCGACAGAAGGCCGGCCGGACACCTGCTCCCGGCAGCATGGAAGGCATCGAAGGATGCCTTTTTTTTTGTGGTGAATGGAAGATAGATTTAAGTTGCAAAGATACTACAACAGCTATGGTAGATTAGCTACAATTCTGATATATTTGAATTGAAATCTAATCGCTATTTCTGCAATAGAGTCAGGTGAGAAAAGATGCAACTTATATTGAATTATTTAGATCCTTTTCGAAAGGGGATGAAAAGGCCTTTGAACAGCTTTATTATCTGTATTTTCCAAGGTTGTACACTTTCTCTTTTAAGATTCTCAATGATAGCGGATTGGCAAAAGATGTAGTACAAAACGTGTTTATCAAAATATGGGAAACGCGATCTGTTTTCAATTTTGATAATCCGGAGGCATTTGTCTATCAGATGGTTCGTAATGCGAGTCTCAATTATATACGGCACCTTAAAGTTGTAGATAACCTCAAGTTAAAGGTGAAAGATCAATACCTGGGAGAAGAACTATATTACATCGACCTGGTGGGAAACAATCCTTATATTTTGATTGAAAAGGAGCTGGAAGAACGGATTCAGGAGGTAATGGAATCCTTGCCAAACAGGTGCCTCACAGTGTTTCGTTTGAGCCGTCTGGAGGGGATGAAAAATCTGGAAATAGCGGTCAGACTGGGAATTAGTTTAAAAGCCG
>CAZVTL010000174.1:0-8545 GCA_964630075.1 uncultured Tangfeifania sp. | reverse complement strand
CGACCACGGGAAAGTGTCCTACCGGAATATTGAAATAAAACAGATCGTTAAATAATATTTCCTCTCTCTTTTGAAAAGCCCCGTTGCTACCAAGCAATGGGGCTTTTTATTGGTGCTATTTTTGCATTCTTTAACAGTATGTTAACCATTTGTTAATTTTTATGCAATCTGCTGTTTTTTTTCTTCAAATTTGTTTGCAACTTTAGGCTATCGAAAAGTCTGATCTACCCAAACAGATAGTTTCAGTCATTTCGATTTTTTGTGTGATTTGATTACGAGAACTACTAACTAACATTTTTTTTCGGAACCTCTTTTGAATGCCTTCTGTAAGTATTCTCCTTCCAGGGTGGAGTTGTATCCAGCGGTAAGAATGCCACAGAATTCGCGTCACAAGATTGCAGAATTGTTGGAATTTTTTATCTCCTCTACAAATTTAGTTTATGCTTAAATGACGTATAATCTGAACGATAGTTTAATCTGTATTGGATCTGTAACGAGGGTGCAACAATTGTGTATCGTTTTTTTGAGGTTAGGATAAACATACAATGACTTTGACTTAACAAATGCGGAATTTTACCTCTTTACCTTTGCTTGTCACTTAATAATTCAATCTTAAAGTTTATGAATCTATGAAAAAAAGAAGACTGATTTTTCAACAAAAAGAGAAGTTGATAAGAGTTATCTTGTCAATTTTCCTATTCACGGTAGTGTTGTCAGAAATGGCTTTTGCGCAGCAAAAGTCGGTGAGCGGAGTCGTCAAGGATGAGACCTCAGCACCCATACCTGGTGTCACAGTTTTGGCAAAAGGGACCACTGTCGGAACTGTGACTGACATCAACGGCAAATATACCCTTTCAGGGATTCCGACAGGTGTTGACGTTTTGTCCTTTTCCTTTATTGGGATGGACATGCAGGACCACCAGATCGGGAACAAAAACACCATCAACGTTGTACTAAAGACCAGCTCGGTAGGGGTTGAGGAGGTCGTGGTCGTTGGTTATGGCACACAGAAAAAAGCCAACCTTACCGGTGCAGTTGATCAGGTGACGGGAGAGGTGTTCGACAACCGCCCGATCGCCAATGTATCGCAAGGTTTGAAGGGTGTCATACCCAACCTGAATATCAAGCTCCAGGACGGTAAACCCAACCAGGCGCCCAGTTACAACATCCGTGGAACGACTTCGATCGGTCAGGGTGGAAGTGCCTTGATTCTGATCGATGGGGTGGAAGGTGATCCAAGTTTGTTGAATCCCAATGATATCGCCAGTGTATCCATTCTGAAAGATGCTGCATCTGCCTCGATTTATGGTGCAAGGGGTGCCTTCGGAGTCGTATTGCTGACCACCAAAAACCCCCAGAAGGGTAGGACAAGTGTCACTTTCTCGACCAGTTATGCCATCAAGGATCCGGTGAAATCGCCTGATTTTGTTACCGATGGATATACCTGGGTGAAGATGTTCTCCGAAGCATTTGTCAATGGGGATGGCTCTTTCCCGCAAAACATCAACAAGACCCTGAAATTTTCACAGGCTTACCTGGATGAATTCAAGAAAAGGGTAGAATCCGGTCAGCCTTACAAAACGGTCGATATCGATCCGGTAACCGGCGAATATGTCTATTACGGCAGCACCGATTTTTACAAGGAACTCTACAAGAAGAACCTGAGTGCCACCGATAACAATCTTACTGTAACAGGAAGTACCGACAAGGTCTCCTATCTGGTTTCAGGAAGGTACATGAGCCAGGATGGATTATTCAGATACAATTCGGATGATTACAACATGAAGAACTTCCGGGCAAAAGGGTCTATTAAACTGACCGACTGGTTGACCTTCGAAAACAATACGGAATATTCGGACATGTTCTACCACAACCCAATGAACGTTGGAGAGGGTAGCGGAATCTGGAGAAATATTGCCGATGAGGGTCACCCCAACGGGACAATGTTTAATCCTGACGGCTCACTGACCATGGTATCCGTATACAATGTCGGTGATTTATGGTATGGAAAGAACGGGATCGACAACAAGAAAAAAGTCTTCAAGAATACCGCCGGTTTTACAGCCATGTTCCTCAACGACAAATTAAGGGTCAAAGGCGATTTTACCATCCGGAATACCAACAACAATACCAAGCAGAAACGGGTTCAGGTGCCTTACAGCAACAAACCCGGGGTGACAGCTTTCGTTGGGACCACCACCAACGACCTGTCTTTTGACAACCGTGAAACCCAATACCTGGCCACCAACCTCTACTCTGAATATGAGAATACCTTCAACGGTATGCATTATATAAAAGGGATGATTGGATACAATTACGAGCAATCCGTCTACAACCGGCTCGCCGCGCAACGCAACGGATTGATCTACGAAGGGGCTACCGACATGAACCTGGCGCTTGGGCAGTTAATCACCACCGGAGGAGGTTATGAAAAGTGGGCCATTTTGGGTGGTTTCGCCCGGGTGAACTACTCCTTCAAAGACCGGTACCTTGTGGAGGTCAATGGAAGATACGACGGCTCTTCAAAATTCCCTGCTGACCAACGTTACGCATTTTTCCCTTCCGTATCAGGAGGTTGGCGTCTCTCCAAGGAGTCCTTTTGGCATGTATCCCCAAAACTCTTCTCAGATGTGAAACTGAGGGCTTCTTACGGCTCTTTGGGTAACGGAAATATTGGCTCCTATGTATACCAGGAGCAATTCTCCATATCACAGTCAGGCAACATTCTCAATGGAGTAAAACCCCAGCAAACCAGCAGGCCTTCGGTACTACCCGATGGAATCACCTGGGAAACCTCGACGACTTCCGACATTGGACTTGACTTTTCCATGTTATCCGACCGTCTGAAGTTTGTAGGGGACATGTATCTCCGCAATACAACAGATATGTTTACCATCGGTCTGACACTCCCGGCAACTTTCGGGGCAACACCACCCAAAGGCAACTATGCCGACCTGAAGACTACAGGTTGGGAGGTTTCAGTAACCTGGAGAGACAACTTCAAGCTGGCTGCAAAACAATTCAACTACGATGTCCGATTGACGCTTGCCGATAGCAAGGCCGAGATTACCAGGTACAACAACCCAGATAAACTGCTCTCCGATTATTATGAGGGACAGATCATTGGCGAAATGTGGGGTTATGAGACTGAAGGATTCTTCCTAAACGATGCAGATGTTGCTGCACATGCCAAACAGAGTCCGCAGATGAGGGCCTCACCGACCAACATCTGGTACGCCGGTGACATCAAGCTGAAAGACCTGAACAACGACGGATTCATCAACATTGGTACCAACAGGGTTTCCAATCCGGGTGACAGGAAAATTATAGGCAATACGGCTGCACATTATACCTACGGTATAAGCCTGGGTGCTGATTGGAACGATTTCTTTTTCTCGGCTTATGCCAATGGAGTCTTGAAGCAAGACTGGTACCCGAGTGTGGAGGCAGAATTTTTCTGGGGGCAATACAACAGGCCCTACAACAACATCCCCAAATGGCACCTTGGAAATATGTGGACACCCGAAAATACGGATGCCTATTTTCCACGGACCATGTCGCGTGCGGCTTCCAGCAATACGGCAAGGGAACTCGGTGTAGTCCAGACCAAATACAAACAAAACGTTGCCTTTATCAGGTTGGCAAATATCCAATTTGGATACAACCTGCCAAAAAGTCTGACTTCAAAAATCGGAGCCGGCGACATGAAAGTCTTCTTCTCCGGTGAAAACCTCTGGGCCTACTCCCCCATGTACAAACTTGTAAAAGGAATTGATGTTGAAAATACCGTACCTTCTGACCAGCTCTTCACTTCGGGCAACGCAGGAGACGGATACAACTATCCTATGCTGAAGAGTGTCTCATTTGGATTAAGCATTACTTTTTAACATCAACCCTTAAAAAAATTAGAGTTATGAAAAAACAATATTTGTGGTTTCTCCTTTTAAGCTTGCTTTTCGTTCGGTGCGACCTGGAAGAAACGCCTGTCTCCACCGCATCGCAATCATCCGTATTTGGCAGTCAGCAGGGACTTGACCTTTATGCCAACTCTTTTTATTCCATCTTACCAGGAAAGAGCACCAGTCTGGATGCCATGACCGATTATATGGCGGTAAAATCCGTGAACTCCTTTATCCAGGCGGGAGCCTTTGCCCCTACCCTCAGTTCAGGATGGAGTTGGACCGACTTGAGGAATATCAACTATTTTATCGCCAAGTGCAACGACCCGATGGTTCCGGCTGATATCCGAAAAAATTACCTGGGCATCGCCAAATTCTTCAGGGCCTATTTCTATTTCGAAAAGGTAAAACGGTTCGGGGATGTTCCATGGATCGGTAAACCATTGGATGTTGACGACCCAATTTTGAATGGCCCACGTGATTCACGTACACTGGTCATGGACTCCATATTGGTGGATATTGACTATGCCTGTGCCAACATCAAAGCCAACAGTGAACCAACCCGGAGCCTGGTAACCAAGTATGTGGCCTATGCGCTGAAATCAAGAATTTGCCTTTTTGAGGGTACCTTCCGGAAATACCATCCTGAGCTGAACCTTCAAAGTTCTGCAAATACCTTCCTGAATCATGCCTCCGTGGCTGCCAAGGAGGTAATGGACAAAGGCGGATATTCCATCTACACGACCGGAGGACCGGGGAAATCCTACCGCACGGTATTTACCAACCCATTGCCGATTGCCAGTGAAGTGATGCTGGCGGCAGTCTGTGATCTAACCCTGTCCGTTCTGAACGATGCCAACTGGTATTGGACCAGCGGTACCTACGGAGACAAGGCAAGTCTGACCAGGACCTTCGTCAACACCTACCTCAACGTGGATGGAACTCCGTTTACCAACAACCCGGCCTACACCACCATGCTTTTCAAGGATGAGGTGAAAAACAGGGACCTGAGGCTCAAGCAAACCATCCGTTTGGGCGATTACAAAAGGCTCAGCGGAGGTTCACTGGTACCTGCACCACCCCTCTTCTCCTACACCTTTACGGGATACCAGCCCATCAAGTGGACACTCGACGACATGTATTACGATACCAGGGACCTCAACATCAACTCAATTTCCATGTTCAGGTATGGAGAAGTTCTTTTAAACTATGCTGAAGCCAACGCAGAATTGGGAACTCTGTCGGATGCCGACTGGGCCAAGACGATCGGTGTGCTTCGCACCAGGGGCGGGATTACAGCCGGGTTGACCACCAAGCCAACGCTGGTGGACAACTACCTAAAAACCGTCTACTTCCCCAATATTACCGACCCAACCATCCTGGAGGTAAGAAGGGAAAGAGGAATTGAGTTGTGCATGGAAGGCTTCCGCTTCGCGGATATCAAAAGATGGAAACGGGGTGAACTGATGAACCAGGAGTGGAACGGCTTCTATGTGCCGGCGCTGGTAACCCCGATGGACCTGAACGAAGATGGGATCCTGGACGTGGCATTTTACCAGGGAGCCAAACCATCACCAGCAGTTTCAGGTGTTACCTATGTGGATGTCTCTGCTACCGTTAGCGGCAAGGCCAATACGCAGTTGCTGAAGAATGGCACCAGCGGCGAGTTGACCTGGATGAACAACATTTCCAGAAAATGGGAAGATAAAATGTATTTCTATCCCATCCCACAAACAGACCTTCTTGCGAATCCAAATCTCAAACAAAATCCGGGCTGGTAGAAATGCCTTCCCAACGAATGAACTACTTCAAATAGAACTGTAACAAACTGCAATCCTGCTGAGCAATCGGCAGGATTGCTTTAATAAATAGCTCTTTAAATAATTGACAGTGGACAATTTACTATGATATGAAACGCTGAAGGGGTGACAATAAAAACTACTTAATTTTGAAAGTCAATATGCCGGAGGCATATCATATGGGTAGAAAGCAGATAATTATAGCCAATTTCGTCCCGGATGGGACGAGATATTCATCATCTGTCGATTATCTACCCACATAAAATCCCTAACGGGATAAAATAATTTATATCCAGCATTACAAAGGAATTGATGGCGAAAAATTTTATTATACACCTTATTACCTCAAAATGAAAGCTCTATTACTATTGATGATTGGCGCAATACTGCTGACTGCGCCTGTTTTTGGAAAAAGCAAGCCAAACAGCTCCTTCAACATCATGACCTTTAATGTCAGGATGAATACCCCCGACGACGGGGTGAATGCCTGGCCCCTCCGGATCGAAAAAGTAACCGGATTGATCAAGTTTCACCAGGCCGATATCTTCGGCGTACAGGAGGCCCTGCTGGTGCAGATGAACGACTTGAAAGCCGGTATGCCCGAATACGAATGCTACGGAATTGGCCGGGATGATGGCAAGGAGGCCGGCGAATTCATGACCATTTTCTACCGGAAAGATCGTTTCGAAAAATTGGATGCAGGCACTTTCTGGCTAAATCCAGCCACGGATAAACCAGGATTGGGCTGGGATGCCGTCTGCAACCGGACCTGCACCTGGGTCAAATTCAAAGACAAGGCCACCAGGAAGGTCTTCTACCACTTCAACACCCACTTCGACCACCGGGGAAGGACCGCCCGTGAAGAGTCGGCCAAACTGATTTTGAAAAAGATGGGAGAGATCAACAAGGAGAATCTGCCCCTGATGCTTACCGGGGATTTTAACTCCGGCAAGGAGGGTGCAGCCATCCAGACCATCCTGAAAGTTTTGTTTGATACCCGCGACAAATGTGTGACCACTCCCTATATCCCTACCGGCACCAGTGGCGGTTTTGAGGTGAAGGAGCACAAAAACACCATCGATTACATCTTCCTCAACGAAAAGGTAAAGGTGCTACGCCATGGGGTACTGACCGATTCTAACGGTCTCTTCTTCCCGTCGGACCATCTGCCGGTGCTGGCGGAGGTGGAGTTGCTATAGTTCGTCGACAGACGATCCCTGTTCGGTTACATGCCAAAGGGACATTCATATAATCCGCAGGAATATAAATTCTTGCGGATTATTGTTTATGCCCCAGGTTGGTACTATTCTCCTCCTTTCGTATTGAACTCCTAACCAAAAGCATCCCAATCGCCACTACGGATGAGAAATGATCTCTGATGTGAAAATAGGAAACTACCTCACTGAAAGTCAGTATATCCCCGCACAGCATCCTCTTCAGCGGCACATACAAATCCAACAATAGCAAGGTGGAGGCAATTATCAGGATGCTAATAATCGCCCTTTTCACCACAAACACATTGAATTTATCGTCATTCATTGGGAGTACAAGTTATTAGAACAATGTTATGTCGTAGATTTATATTCTCGAGTTTTGAGTAATTGCCAGTAATGTCGCGCAAAGAACGCTAAGAACGCAATGAAAAATTAGGACATTGTCTTTTGTCCATTACTTTGGTATTCGGTAATTGCTATTTTTTATTACTTCAACCAGAATCTGTCTTCCGGGAAAGGACTTTTACCACGGTAAAAGATTAAAAACAGGACAAAGATGATGATCGTCACAATAAATGAATTCCATGTGAAGATGGATTCAGAAATTTTTAATGTCAATGCCTTGTAAAAGGAGAACAGACCACTTTGCTTATTATCTAGCAAAAGACTTATCATGGCTTTGAAGATTATCAAAATCATCGTTATTCCCATCGAAACAAGCAATAGTCTGTAATAGGACCAAAGAGTCTTCATAGTTAGTTGTATAAACTGGCAGCATCAGAATCTGAATAATGCTGCCAGCTTTTAGATTACTCACAAAAGATCATTAAATAACTAGCTACTAATCATGATTATATATTAGCTTAATCAGATAATGCTTCATAGATTTCATAAGCCAGTAGACCAGTACCAATAGCGATGGCCGTTCCTGTAGCAATTCCTGCTGAGCCCACGAGAATTCTCAGACTAACTCGTCCAATTAACCCCCATGGAATTACTCCACCTTCTGTCACAGATAATTCTTCAACTGAAAGTAAAGCCAGGTTGGATTTATTTATAAAAATATTTACCTCATTCATTGCAATTTACCTTTACTTCAGTGATAAAATATGCTTCAGGACAACAAGTCCTATCGCGAGGCCAACAATTAGGCCATATAAATAGATCTTCTTCAATGGTAGTGGTTTCATTGCTTGTCAAGAATATGATCTAAGACAACAACTCCGATGGCTAGCCCAGTAGCTACACCCCAAATAAACACCTTTGCAAGAGGAATTGCTGCTAAAAACAGTAATCCTCCATCTACTTCAAGCAACTCACACTTTTCTAACTCTTTCATAGCTTAATGTATTAAAGTACTTTCCTACTCTCTTTCCCGGCTTTTCGGAATCTGCCGAAGCGTTGTGCACTTCACTTACTATAAAGTTACGGTCGTTCACTCTCATTTGATGATAGGGAAGGATTTATTTTTGTTTTTTTTGAATTTTTTTAGGGACTGTTGATTTATAAAAAATCCCCAACTTGTCTCTGCAGCAAGCCCTCAAACGCTCCGGAAGCGTTATGTATCAGTTCCGGAGTGTTAAAACGCCATCGGAAGCGTTAGATAACAATTCCGAAGCGTTAGGTAACAGTT
>CAZVTL010000173.1:7268-8585 GCA_964630075.1 uncultured Tangfeifania sp. | reverse complement strand
CCTTGAAAACCCGAACGCAAGGTAAAAAAAAACAGCAAAGTGCAGCCCCTTTTATATCCGGTATAGGTCACTGGCTTTCACCAACTCCATACTGTGCTGAGTGAGAACGGTTATGCACATCTCCAGGTTATCCGGCTTCAGCACCACATTGGCTGAATCACCCAACGAAAAGGCGTAGAGATATTCGATGGATACGCCATGTTCGGATAAAATCTGCAGGGCCCTGGCCAGAGCTCCCGGTTGATTGGGGCAGTTGAGGCAGACTACATCGGTGAGGCTTACCGAAAAGAAATTTTCCCTCAGTACCCTGAAGGCTTTTTCATGATCAGATACGATCAACCGAAGGATTCCGAATTCGGAGGTATCCGCTACGGAGAAAGCAGACATATTGATTCCTTCCCTGCCCAGAATGGCAGAAACTTCATGCAGCCTGCCCGATTTGTTCTCCAAAAAAACAGAAAGTTGTTTGATAAGCATGATAAGGAGTTATGAGTTATATGTTATGAGTTATTATTTGAATTGTGTTTTGATTTGCAGCGCATTATAACTTATAATTCATAACTCATAACTTGCTGGCCGAAGATCCTATTGATAAGTCCAATACAAATTTCTATACAAGAGAACGTTTGTCAATAACCCGTTGCGCTTTACCGGCTGTACGCTCGATGGTTTTTGGTTCGACGAGCTTGACATTGACGGTGATTCCCAGCATGCTTTCCAGCTGGCGGGTAATTTTCACTCTTAACTCCTGAAGTTTCCTGACTTCATCCGAAAAGAACTGCTCCTGAACCTCTACCATCAGGGTGACCGAATCAAGTGTTCCTTCCCGTTCGATTACCAGAAGGTAATGCGGTTCTACTTCGCTGATCTGCAACAACACTGTTTCGATCTGGGATGGGAATACATTTACACCACGAATGATGAGCATATCATCGCTTCTGCCTTTGCACTTCTGCATCCGGACCAGTGTCCTACCGCAGGCACATTTGTCGTAGATCAGCCTGGTGAGGTCGCGGGTACGGTACCGGATCAGTGGAATCCCCTCTTTGGTGATGGTGGTAAATACCAATTCCCCCATCTCACCGGCTGGAACAGGTTCCAGGGTCTCGGGATCGATGATTTCTGGCAGGAAATGGTCTTCATTGATGTGCATTCCGCATTGGTGTTCGCATTCGCAGGATACTCCCGGTCCGACAATTTCACTCAGTCCGTAGATATCGATGGCCTTTAGGCCCAGTTTGGCTTCGATCTCCTTCCGCATCCCTTCTGTCCAGGGTTCGGCACCGAAAATGCCTACCCTCAGCTTCAGGTTGCGGG
>CAZVTL010000173.1:4758-7258 GCA_964630075.1 uncultured Tangfeifania sp. | reverse complement strand
CTGGATCTGTTTGGTGGTATTGCCTCCCGAAATTGGGATGACAGATGCTCCAAGATTCTCGGTGCCATAGTGGAGGCCGAGCCCCCCTGTAAAAAGTCCATAGCCGTAAGCAATCTGAACGATGTCGTGGTGGTGTACCCCAGCCATGCACAAGGAGCGCGTCACCACTTCCGACCACATCTGGATATCTTTTCGGGTGTAGCCAACCACTGTAGGTTTGCCTGTCGTCCCGGAGGAGGCATGCAGCCTGACAATTTCGCTCATGGGCACGGTGAAGAGGCCGAAAGGATAGTTGTCGCGCAGGTCTGCCTTGGTGGTGAAGGGCAGTTTGTTCAAATCATCCACTCCATGAATATCGTGCGGGGTGAGTCCCAGCTCCTGCATCTTCTTCCGGAAGGAAGGAACCGCATGGTAAATACGCTGAACGGTATCTTTCAATCTTTGTGATTGAACCGATCGCATCTCCTCCCGGGAGGCACATTCAATTGTTTCGTTCCAGATCATGTCGCAATGTTAGAAATAATAGGTCATTACCATTCTGACGCCATGGTTGACTGCAGTATGGGTACTTCCATAAAGTCCATCTTTAAAATTGATCTTTCCGGTACCATACTCCGCTACAGTTAGTTCATAGGCCAGCGAAAGCAGATATTTGCTGACGCTGTAGGAGAGGAAGGGACTGATCCTGTAATCGCTCTGAATGTTTGTTGACATACCCCAGACAGTAGGTGACTCGGCCCCGGAAACCGTAAATTTATACAATGGTTTGCTGGTTCCCAAATTTTTTGCGTATCCCACGAGAATTCCCGGACGCCATTTTTCTCCATAGGAGAGATTGAACATGGTGAAGAGGCCATTGTAATTGGTATACTGCTCTTTACCTGTGGCAGGATCGAAGGCTGAGACGCCATAACCACTGTTAAGGGTCAAGTGTGTTAAGTTCTGACCCAGGAACCCCTGGAACAACATCATCAACTTCTTGCGCTGAAATCTTCCATAAACCATGTAAGACATGCTGCTTAAGATCTCGTCTGCATTGTAGATCTTTCCGCCGGCACCTGAGGTGGTCGTCCTGGGTTTGATGGTATTATAGTCGATATTTGCCCCAAAATTGAAACCCTTCTTTCCGTAATCAACACCCAAAACCATCTCCGGAATGACGGCATCGCGCTTGTAGCAACTGGAGGCTCCCTGGGGACCGTAGGAGAGATATTGTTGCTGATAGGCTCCTGTCAGGGAGGTGGTCCAGGCCCCTGTTTTGTAATCCATCCGTACCAGCGGTGAGCGGTTAAACGGACGGAATGGATTGCCCGTATTGAGCGATGGTACAGTTGGAAAAACATCCCCTCCGCCAAATGGGTGCCAGGTTTGACCAACCAGCAATGTTGTTTTCTCCCAGTTGAAAACCATATAGGCTTTGCGCAGACGAAAAAGGTATATTTCCGGTTTCCCGGCAAAATCAGCCTCGAGGCAGCCGGTTGTCTTTGCACCAAAAATCCGGGGCCCGGTGATGTTCAGACCAAACCTTGAAACAATAGAAAGAAAGTTCGCAGAAGTTTGCCGGTTGATATCATTCCCGTTGGCATCTGCCCCGATGTAATTCGGGTAGAGGTAAAAGAGATCGTTGAAGGCGTTTAAACCCTTGTAGGTGTCAAGGTAAAAATCGTTTCGGATGAAACCATAAAGCGTGGCGGTGGTCTCTTTCTTGGTCTCTTCTGCAACTAGGGTAGTAGAGAGCAAAGAAACCAGCAAGAGGGTACAAATTAAACGCATGAATAGATACTTTTTTGATGTAAATAATTAAATATATGATAGCTATAAGCCCATTTTTTTCACAAAATAATATTCATACCACTACTTTTCAAGTCTGACAGATCATTGAGCAGTGTATGTAAAGATTTGTAAGGTTTAGGCTCGTAAAAATAGGGGTTTGCCCAAAACATGCTGAATCTGAAGGGCTCAGCGAATAAATCGTAACAATTTTTTCATATTGGAGGGGTGCAGCAACATTTTTGTTCGTATTTGTGCTGGCTGGTGGTTGGAAAAGCAAACATACCTGGTCACTTGACTTACTTCGGGAGAGCTTCCTTCGCGTACGACAGCAGGTGTATTCTTAGAGCATGGGCGAGAGCAACCGAACCGTTTTTTCAAGCAATTTCTTGATGCGCGATCGATTTTCCCATTTATGTGGATCCACCCTGATTGCGTTTTTTACGTCATTGAAATAGACATTCCTCAACTCTGTGGCCACCTCCTTGTCAAAAATGATGGCATTGACTTCAAAATTCAGGTCGAAACTTCGGTCATCCATATTGGCTGTACCTATGGTCGAGATCCTGCCATCCACTACAACAGTCTTTGCATGTATAAATCCCTTTTTGTACTCGTAAATTTCAATCCCGGCTTGCAGCAACTCGTCGTAGTAGGATTGGGAGGCCAGGTTGATAACCAAAGAGTCGTTGCGTTTTGGAACGAGTATTTTTACATCGACACCCCCAAT
>CAZVTL010000173.1:3581-4748 GCA_964630075.1 uncultured Tangfeifania sp. | reverse complement strand
TCCAGCAAGGAATACAATATGATGGAAGTATCTGAATCCGGACCACTTGCGGCGATCTGAATCTGTTTCGTACCATAGCTGACTGGACTTTCAAAGGTGGGAAAATACTCCACGGTGAGGGGAAGGGAGGATTCAGAACAAAAGCTCCAGTCGCAAAAAAAGAGAAATTGCAGGTAGGATACTCCGTCACCCTCTATCCGCATATGGGTATCACGCCAGTACATCTGGTCCCACTTTCTTCTCCTTCGCCTGATTCTTGGCCGGTTGATGTACCGATCGCTGATATTTATTCCCCCAATGAATCCAATGCTGCCATCGACAATGATAATCTTCCGGTGATTCCGGTAATTGATCCGGTTGGCAAAGGCGATGAAGACAATCTTGTTGAAGGGGTTCGTTTCAATTCCTGCAGCAGCCAATCTTTTAAACAGGGTTTTCCGGACCGACCTGCTGCCAAAATCATCGTAAATCAGTCGTACCGTGACACCTTCCCTTACCTTTTCAATGAGTGCATTTTCGATCTCCCTGCCTGTACTGTCATCTTCAATGATATAATACTCAATGTGAATGTGGTGTTTGGCATTTTTGATGGCCTCCAGTACTTCCGGTATTTTTTTCTCTCCATTGAGTAAAATCCGGATATGGTTGTTGGAGGTGACGGGGTTTATGCCATTTTGGTTCAGGAACCTGATCAGCCGCTTGTTCTTGTCCATCAAGGCCAGGTTGTCCTTGTCGGCAGAAGGAGCTATGATCATCTTTTTCTCGAGCAGGGAGAGGCCAATAACATTGTCGGAGATGATCTTTTGACGGTACATCTTCCGTTTTCTGTAATTGATCCCCACAGAAAAGTAGAAGATGATGCCAACTACCGGGACAAATATGGCAAACAGAAGATAGGATAGTGTTTTGGGCGCACTCCGTGTGTCATAGATAATTCTGATACACGAGAATATCAGTAACAACAGATAGAGGATCTCCAAGATCAGCGGCAAATTCACGGAAGTACAATTTTTGGGGGAAGGTTCTGCAATGGCAAACCTCCCTGCCCAAATTTATTACAATTTTTCCATGGAAAGGTGTTCCGATAAAATTTTAGAAGAAGTATTTGGAGGGCAAATCTACAGGAGTGGCCACCCGGAAATGCTACTCTTTCAGCCAATACTCCTT
>CAZVTL010000173.1:0-3481 GCA_964630075.1 uncultured Tangfeifania sp. | reverse complement strand
CAGCGCTTGCCGCCGAGCTCTTCAACGATATGTTTTGCTTTGAGTACCATGGTCTGTTTCTTGAATCAATGTGTTTGTAAAGAATGGCTGTCAGGATCAGATTCCAAATGTCAGGTTGTTGATAAACTCGTATACCTGGCTCCAGAAGCCCAACACGAAGATGCCCAATGCGCAAAGCATCAATCCGATTTTGGTGTATCCATCGCTCTGGAAAGTGGCAATCGGATGATCACTCTTGTTGATAAACATTGCTTTGACCACCAGCAGGTAGTAATAGAGTGAAATGGTCGCATTTAATACAGCGATGAAAACCAGCCAGTAGTAGCCACCGGAGGCGGCAGAGGTAAAGAGGAACATCTTTCCGAAGAAACCGGCAACCGGCGGAATACCCGCAAGTGAGAACATGGAAAGCATCATCAGGAGGCTCAGCTTTGGATTGGTAAGGTACAAACCATCGTAATCATCCATCGACTCCTTGCCGGTTTTTGCGGCAATCGCAGCGACTACACCAAAGGCACCCAGGTTGGAGAAGATATAGACCAGTACAAAATAGACGACGGATGTCATCCCCATTTTATTGGTTCCCAGGATACCCAAAAGGATAAATCCTGCCTGTGCGATGGAGGAGAAAGCGAGGAAACGCTTCATGTTCTTCTGCCGCATGGCAAAGAGGTTACCGATGGTCATGGTGAGCACTGCTACCAGGTAGATCATATTTTTGTATACCGGAGCCAATTCCTTGAAAACGGTAAACATTACGATGACCAGTATAAAGGCTGCGGCACCCTTGGATATGACCGACAAGTAGGAGGTGATGTTGATGGGTGCTCCTTCATAAACGTCGGCAGTCCAGAGGTGGAAAGGGACGAGTGAAATTTTGAAAGCCATTCCCGTGAAGAAGAAGATGAATGCCAGTACCTGCAAAGGTACATTGACATAGGCTGCACCAATGGTATCAAAGTAGATGGATCCTGTAGAACCGTAGATCATGGAAATTCCATAGAGCAATATCCCTGAAGAGAGGGCCGAAGAGAGGAGCAACTTGATACCCGCCTCGGAGGATTTGGTGTTGAAATGGGTAAATGCCGCCAGTGCTGCAATCGGAATGGTTGCTAGTTCGAGGCCCAGGTAAAGCATCAGGAAATCACCGGAAGAGATCATGAAGTTCATTCCGATCAGGGTACAAACCAGGAGGAAGAAGTATTCGCTGATCTTGGTACTGTTGGCAGGGCTCTTCAACCAGCTGACCGATTGGAAAATTATGATCAAAACACCAATGTTGAGAATGTTCTTCATCAATTGAACCAATCCGTTGGTATGGTACATTCCGCCAAAAAGTGTCTGATCGGGTTGCGGGATGAATCCTATTAAAGTGACAACCAAAAAGAGGCCGATCGAAATGGGGATCATCCGCTCTTTTTGGGCATGGTTCAGATTCAAATCGATGATGAGAAGGATCATGGCCATTATGGTCAGAAGCAGCTCATTTCTCATTGCCAGAATTTCGAATAAACTCATATCTTAAGATTTTATTTTGCTAAAATTAGGATTCTTACATGCCAGGAAGCTGGACTG
This sequence comes from uncultured Tangfeifania sp., assembly GCA_964630075.1. Classification (GTDB taxonomy): domain Bacteria; phylum Bacteroidota; class Bacteroidia; order Bacteroidales; family Prolixibacteraceae; genus CAINVV01. The sequence goes on along the minus strand of CAZVTL010000173.1, from coordinate 1,906 downwards.
TTGCCAGTTTTTCGATCAGGGGTGCCAAACTGAAATTTATCATGTCTGACAACCATAGTGGCGCCACTCCGATGAAAGTGATTCCGATCACCAAAGTGATGGTGGAGAGTCTTTCGTACCAGTTGGCATCTTCCAGGTGCAGGAAATGCTTGTCTGTGATAGGGCCCATCAGCAAAGTGCCAACCACCCTTAAAATGTAAACAGCCGTGATAACAATGGAGGATACTGCCACGATGGTGGCCACCCTGTGGAAAAGATCGACATGTTCGTAGGCGCCAAAGAAGATGGTCATTTCAGCAACAAATCCGCTGAAGCCTGGCAAGCCCAGTGAGGCCAAACCGGCGATGACATAAACTACGCCAAGGAAGGGAATTACCTTCATCAATCCGCCCATCTCATTGATCATACGGGTGTGGGTCCGGCCATAAATCATCCCGATCAGGGCGAAGAAGAGGGCTGTCATCAAACCGTGGGAGATCATCTGGATCACCGCACCGGTAAATGCGGTCTGGTTCATCATCAATACTGCAAAGAGAACAAGTCCGCAGTGGCTAACAGAAGAGTAGGCATTGATGTATTTCAAGTCTTTCTGGAAGATTGCTCCAAAGGCGCCATAAACCACACTGATGGAGGTGAGGATGATAAAGATCCAGGCTTGCTCCTGTGCCGCTTCGGGCATCAGGTAGATGGCCACGCGGAAGGCACCGTAACCTCCCAGTTTCATCAAAACACCGGCATGAAGCATCGAAACAGCTGTTGGTGCGGAAGCATGACCATCGGGCGACCAGGTATGGAAGGGGAACAAGGCTCCAAGAATCCCGAAACCTACAAAGGTGAAGGGGAAGAGGAAGCGCTGCATCTCAATCGGAATCTGGTGCTTGGCAATTTCAAGTACATTGAAGGTCAATTGACCGCCTTCGGGAACGGAGAAGAAATAGATTCCAAGGATACCCACCATCAGCAAAGCAGAACCACCCATCAACATCAGGGTCAGCTTCATGGCTGAATACTCCTTCGGACCCGAGCCCCAAATGCCGATTAGCAGGTACATCGGTATTACAGCAATCTCGTAAAATAGGAACATGGTAAAGAGATCGAGGGAGATAAAGAATCCAAAGACCCCTGTTGCCAGCAATATCAGCGAGATAAAAAATTCACGGGAGAGAAACTCCATTTTCCAGGAGGCAAAAATACCGGCAAAAACTACCACACCAGTGAGGGCGATCATGGCAACGGATATACCGTCGACACCCACTGCATAATGGATATTCAGTGCAGGAAACCATAGTGCATCAAATGTAAAGAGCATCGGAGCCATGTTTCCGGCCTGACGTTCTGTTACATACAAATACACCAGTATGGCAGATAAAATTAATTGTACTGTCATCCCGATGGCACTCACCATACGGGATTGCTTCAGGTCTTTTGTGAATAGGATTCCGGCTACGGTCAGAACCGGTATCACTACAAAAAGGGTCAGAATATTCATAATTTAAGAATTCTTAGAGTAGGTAAACAAAAATCAACACCAGCGCGATTACGCCGCTCACAAATACAAAACCATACTGTTGTACTCTTCCGGATTGAAGTCCCTTGATGTTGAAAGAGCAAAATACCACCAGGTTGGCGATGCCGTTCATGGTGCCATCCACAATGTGGCGGTCGAACCATGCCACTGGCCTGGATATGTAATTGAATATGATCTTCTTGGTAACGAAAAGGTAAACCTCGTCGATGTAGAATTTCCTGAAGGACCAGCGGTAAAGGTGGCTGAATGTGTTGGCAACAGCTGCGGGACGTGAATTTTCAGTCTTGTACATGAGCGTAGCCACCACAATACCCACTACACCTATCAGGATAGATGGAGCTGCGATCATCCAGTCGATGTGCGTATCAAACCCCAAAC
>CAZVTL010000172.1:0-8661 GCA_964630075.1 uncultured Tangfeifania sp. | reverse complement strand
TCGCGCAAAACACGCAAGGATCACAAAGAAAAAAATGCGACATTTACATTTGTACATTGCCTATTATAGCGATAATTCTGGTTTTTTAGTGAAGATTTATCAGCTCTGTCAATTCTCCTATTGCATACAACGGCAGATTCGTCAGCCAATCATCTTTTCTGAAATCAGACATGGAGGATCGGATGGCAGCTTTTGGTGAAAATTTCCGGTAAAATGTTTTCAGACTTTTGGCCTGCAGATTCTCTTCCGCTTTGACTTCGATGGGAATTACCTCGCCTGCGAATTGCACCAGAAAGTCAATTTCAGCCATTGCTTTGTCTGCTGACCAATAGTAAATAGCCAGTTCAGGCTGGGTGATCAGCTGCTGTAAAACGTACTGCTCAGTCAGGGCTCCCTTAAACTCTGCAAAGATCTGATTGCCATCAAGTATGGTTCGGACATCAAGATCGGTCATGGCTCCCATCAGTCCTGTATCTGTCATAAACAGTTTAAATGTTGCAGCGTCCTCATAGGCTTTCAGTGGCATTCCCGGTTTCGAAACCCTGCAAATTTTGTGCACCAATCCACAATCAATGAGCCACGACAATGCCAATTCGTACTCCCTGGCCCTGGCTCCCTGCCTGATTGCCCCATAAATGAATTTTCTGTTCTTTTTGGCCAGTTGTGACGGTATGGAGTTCCAGAGCATCCTGATACGCGGGACGATTTCCAGAGGCGCGTGTTTTGAAAAATCCTGTTCATAAGCCAACAGGATCCGCTTCTGAATCGCCCTTACCCGCTTGAAATCGTTTTGCAGACTGTAAGCCAGAACTGCCTCGGGCATTCCCCCAATGTAATAGTATTGCCGCAACAATTGGACATACTTCTCCTTGAAACTATTTATCAGCATCCAGTCCCTACTTCTCAGCAGATCGATAAGGGATTGCTGCTCCAATGCCTTCAGAAACTCAGTGTAGCTAAGCGGAAAAAGATCCAGAAATTCAACCTTTCCTACCGGGAAAGAGGTATGCATGTGCAGTGCAACTCCCAACAGGGAACCTGCTGCCAGAATATGGTACTCCGGCGCATTCTCAAAGAAGTATTTGAGGGAGGTAATCGCTCCTTCGGCTTCCTGTATCTCATCCAGAATTATTAGTGTATTGTCCGGATTAATCTGTATGCCTGTTTCTATCTGCAGGGCGGTGAGGATGCGGTTGATATCGAAATTTTCGACAAACAAGGATTTAAGCAGCTTCGAGCTCTCCAAATTTACGTAGACGGTCTGTTGATACTCCCTTTTCCCAAACTCTTTCATCAGCCAGGTTTTACCAACCTGACGGGCTCCCCGGATGATCATGGGCTTCCGCCCTAACCTACTTTTCCAGGCTATCAGCTCTTGAATCGCAGTCCTATCCATGATAGAAATAGTGTATTTTTCACAAAAATATTAAATATTCTTAAAATATACACATTATCAAATAAATAAGTTAACTTAATTACATTTATTCGAAGGACTTTTTGAGTTGTGTTACATTTAATCGAAGGACTTTTTGCGTCCCGTTACATTTATTCGAAGGACTTTTACCAGATTACAGATCTTTCAGTGCCTGTTCAATGTTCTTGTCCGGAATGATCCACAAAATAGAGATCACGACAAACAGCAATGCAGAAACTATTGGATAATAGAAGGCACAAGGTATCGCTGCAATGTTGATCACCAGCGTGATATTTGCTTTTTTCCGTTGCCTGCCAAGTGCTTCGGTTAACCTGGTGCCATGTGTTAAATCAGCCGAAATGGCCAGTTGCAAAATGTAAAAGGAGATGGCGCAAAGTAGCAGGTTGATCGCATATACTGCTACTGGAAGTTTATCGAAATGGTTCTCGCCCATCCAGCCCGTGGAAAACGGGATAAGTGAAAGAAAAAAGAGCAGTCCCATGTTGCCCCAGATGAGTTTGCTGGTCACACGATGTGCCGTATGCAACAAGTGATGGTGATTTCCCCAATAGATCCCAACAAAAACAAAACTCATGACATAGCTGATAAAAACAGGTAGCAGTTCTGCCAGGTCAGCGAAGGCTGACCCATGCGGAATCTTTAATTCCAGTACCATGATCGTGATGATAATGGCAATTACGCCATCGCTAAAGGCTTCCAACCGGGATTTGGTCATCTTTTTGGATTTTATTTCTCAGCATTCATGAATTCTGCCTATTCCCCTTTTTACAAATTATTTCACAAAAAGTTTCCTGATAAGGGATTAAAAAAGATAGCCAGTCTTTCACAGGAATTTCCTGAAAAAACTGGCTATCATTTTTATAAGAATTACCCTCTTTGCTCCATAGAAGATAAGGAAGCCACAAAAGTCAGGATTTTTTACTAATCCTTCACGACTGGTTCACATCGGTCGCTCCAGGCGGATTTCATCTTCTCTTTCTCCTCAGGAGAGAGGTGCATCCACTTCCCGTGATCGTGGTGGCAGGAACAATGGCATTTGTGTTTTCCATGGCCGCCTCCAAATCCACCAAAAAGAATCTTCGATAAAACCAATATTCCAAGAGCCTGCCAGAAGGTGATGGTTCCTATTCCGAACAGTGCCGGCAGCAGGTTGTTCCAAAGCAACATGACTACACTTCCAAAAACAAATATGCCTGCAGCTATTGCTATCGGGATGAAAATGGCTCTTTTAATCCAAAAACCTGCAGTTCTGTCTTTTCCACAACATTTCATAATTTCTCTTTTTTAATATTTAATAATCGCTGTAAAGGTGCCGAAGCCGTTCCCGCAGCTGCGCAACTGCATAACGTTTCCGCGATATGATCGTCTTAATGCTCTCCCCGGTCTGATTGGCAATCTCCTGTAAAGTCAAATCCTCCAGCTCATTCCAGACAAATACCTGTCGTTGTTTCTCCGGCAGTTGGGCGAGGGCTGCCAGCAGTGCCTCCCTTGCATGTTGCCTTTCGAGTTCTGCTGCAGGATCACTATTTGCAGACAGGAGGGCTTCAGGGTAAACCATATCTCCCTCCTCATCTTCGTAGGCAAGATCTGCGAGTGGTTGGGTTGACCGCTTGCGTTTCTTGTCTACAATCCTGTTTTTGCTGACCCGGTAGAGCCACGAACTCAGTTGGGTGACTGGTTCAGTCTCGATGATGGAACTAAACTGGTACCAAACATCCTGCAGGATATCTTCGGCATCTTCGTCGTTTTTAACGCGGCTGCGAATAAAACCGAAGAGACGCTTGCCATATTCCTGCACGGCTTGTTGAATACGAAGCTGTCGCTGGGCCATCGGGATTGCAATTAATTCGTCCATATAATGAGGTAGACGAATGAGTGGGAAAATTACTTTAAATGTGGTAATAATTTTTTCAGGACGCTACTCATGAGTCAATTCCGTCTATCAGTTTATTCCTGATAGAGGCGGAACAAAAAAGGGGAAAGGCTGGGGAAGTCCCTATCGTAGGGAATCCTCAGCCTTTTTGAGTACAATGATATCAGGTAGATTGATACTACCTCGACCGGATCTCCCTTCGCATAAACGAAAAATAGGATAGTGCGAAACAGAGCAAGGTGGCCGCAAGCAAACCAGTCACCTGTGGCCAGACCAACAGCAGACTCTGCCCCAAAGGAAGCGGTCCAGGAATGGCCCCATGCACCTGTTCCATCGACAGGGGCCCCAGACTGCGCACAGAGGGCATCAACAAGGTGGTGGTAGCCTCGCTGAAGAGTTGGTTGGGCATCACCCGCAACAATCCCAGCTTGAACGACTCAAATGCAATGATCTGACCTTCTCCTGCCATCTGGGAGGGTTGCATGGGTCGGGTGATCAGATTGACTATCATCCCGTAAAAGATGGAGAAGAAGATCCACACTGCAATGCCTGCCAAAGCAGAGGTGGCAGGTTGGCGGAATTGCACGGAGAATAGAATCGAAAGGTTCAGCCAAAAGGCAACATAGAGGATGCTCATTACCACAAAGGCTACCATGCGCAGAAACTCCTCCACGGTAGGCGGGATACCGAGGCTGACCAGACCGAACCCCATTACCAGAAATCCAAGGGCAAGGAACATCACACTGATGACCGTCAGGGCAGCCAGAAACTTGGCATTGAGCAGGTAATCCCGGTAGATGGGTTGCGAAAGGATCCGGCTAAGTGTCCGGTGGTTGTATTCAGAATTGACTGCATCGAAACCCAGGCTGATTCCCAGCAAAGGTCCGAGAAAGCTGACAAATACCACGAAAGATGGCAGTGTTCCATCTGAAATCGTAAAGAGTTTCAAAAAGAAAAATGCTCCATCGGGGTCATTGGGCGCAGTGGCCTTCCCAAAATTTGAAAGGGCGGTGTACATGGAGCCAAGGCAGGTGAGTGAAATAAGCAGGATCAGGATAACGAACCTCCAGCTCCGGACATGGTCGGAGATCTCCTTGTTCAGAATCACCCGGAAGGGATGAAGCACTTTCTCCTCCGATCCGCCAAGGCCGGCACGTTTGAAAAGGGAGGAAACGTAGGTGGTGGTGTTTTGAAATGGCCTTGAAGATGTAGGTGTTGGATTATGCATGGTTGACTCCTCCTTCGAAATAGCGGTAATATATATCATCCAGTCCGTACTCTTTTTTGTTCAGGTGAAAAATGCCAGCACCCGCCTCCATGATGGCTCGGGCGATTTCGGCTGTTGCGTCGTGGGAACACTCAATCTCAAAAATTTGGTCCGTTTTTCTTACCTCATTGACACCTCCAACCTTTTGAAGGATTTCGTGCAACCAGGCAGTAGTGTATTCTTGCGCCGATCCCTCATCCCCTGTTTCATTGCCAACAAGTCCCGCCTGGATGACAAAGGGACTCCTGGCAAACAATTTTCGGGAAAGGGTCTCAATAGTACCTTCGGCCAGCAGTTTACCGCCCACAAACAACCCCACCCTGTCGCACACCTGTTGCACATGGGGAAGATCGTGCGAGGAGAAGAGTACCGTAATGCCCTCCTGGCGGCTAAGGGTGACGATAAGGTCTAGAAATTCGCGCACCCCGGTGGGGTCAATCCCAAGGGTTGGCTCATCCAGGATGATTACTTCCGGATTTTTGATCAACACATCGGCCAAGCCAAGTCGCTGGAGCATCCCACGAGAAAATTTTCCAGCCCTCTTCCCGGCTGCCTCCGCCAATCCGACCCGGGCCAACAGTTGCTCCACCACGGGCTTTGCCTCCCGCTCAGACAAGCCATTCAACATGGCGGTATAGAGGAGGTTCTCCCTGGCAGTTCGGTTGTAGTAAAAGCCAACATCTTCGGGGAGATAACCTATTCTTCGTTTCACCTCGATCGGATGAGTAGTCGGTTGGATGCCGCAGACCGTCACGGAACCTGAAGTGGGTTCGGTCAACCCCAGCATCATCAGAATGGTAGTTGATTTCCCTGCTCCATTGGGTCCAAGCAATCCAAAAATTTCACCCTTCCGGATGGAAAGATTGAGCTGATCCACGGCTGTGAATGATCCGTAACGTTTGGTCAGATCATTGAGCTCTACTATATTTTCAGCCACAGTTACCTCCTTCCGTATTTTCGGAAAAGATAATATACGCTGCCCAGCGCACCCAGAATGATGAGTATTCCCACCCATCCCCACAGCAACGGAGTCTCCACCGAAACCCTGAAGGAGATTCTGGAAGTTACTTCAGGAGTTTTTGCCTCCAGATTCAATACATAATCGCCGGGGATTGCCTTTTTATCGGCCTTTACGGTTGCATAAAACCTGGTGGAACTTCCGGATGGAAGCTTGTCCAACTTTTTCGGTTCAAAGGTGATAGCCCAGTTGGCAGGAGCCGTATATTCGGGCTTGATATCGGTTAATTCAGAAGAACCGGTATTGGTAATCATTAGCTCGAGCTGTTTCGTCTCTCCTGCTGTAATCTGGGTACTGAGCAATCCGGTAGGCGTTGTTAGTTCCATGTTCCAGGAACCCGTGATTACGACTTCAAGATCCAGATTGGAGGTGGATGAGCTGTTGGATGCACTGACCGGAATCCTGTATTTTCCAGCTTCTACCCGGTCTGGAGCCTTGATGTCGATGGTAATGGCCTGCGGGGCATTGGGCTCCGCAACAACAGAGGTAACCGGCTGGTAATTCGACTTAAAGGTAACATTCCACCCCCTGGGGGCATCGGCCACAAATGCATACTGTTGCTTTTCGGCGGTTTGATTTTTCAAATTGACATTGAAAGTAAAGGTAGAGGTCGAAACTCCCTGCATATTGGGTTGTCCGCAGGAGAATTCAGTTTTAAAGGTTCCCTGTTCAGAGATGTTGATCACCAATGGAAGAGAGGTGGCCTGCCCGGCTGTCAGATTAAATTTGTAGTTTCCCTTGTTCACCTGAAGGGGAACATCTACCTTGAGGTTGAGGCTCTTCCGCTCCCCCGGCAGGACAGAGAGCTGACCAATGGTATATCCGCCGGATTTCAGGGTATAACTCCAGCCGCGGGGCATGCCGGATACCGCCAGATCAACGTTTTGAAGTGCAGTGCCGTTGTTGATGACCTCAATGGCATAGTCGATCGATTCACCGGGTGGAACAGAAATTTTGGTGTAGGGTGTGTAGAGGGTCACACTTTCATTCGTCTGAACTGCGTGACCAAAAGTGCTGAAGAACCCCAGTGCCAGGGTTAAAAACAGTCTTAACCATTTCGTTTTTTTAGACATAAAAAATCCTCCATAATTTTTAAAGATTTAAAACTCGGGAGGCAAAAATAAAAAATCATAAAAAAAAATCAAACGATAATAAATCAATTTTCATAGGTCATGATAAATCCGCTGCCATGGATGTTGCGGATTTCGACGGAAGGATCATCCCTGAAGAATTTCCTTAGCTTGGTGACAAAAACATCCATGCTTCGTGTGGTGAAATAGCCATCATCACCCCATATCCTTTTAAGCGCCATTTCACGGGGTAACAGTTCGTTGCGGTGTTCACAAAGCAGTTGCAAGAGGGCTGCCTCTTTGGGGCTTAACAACTGTCGGGTTTCACCGAGCCTTATTTCCCGCAGTCTGGCATCAAACAGATATTTGCCAATGGTGAAAAGGTAGTTGGAATTTCCGGAATCTCCCTCGGCCCGCTTCAGCAGGACCGCAATTTTGTATATCAGTACATCGGCATCAAACGGTTTGACAATGTAATCGTCGGCCCCCAGTTTGTACCCTTCCAGAATATCCTCTTTCAGGGATTTGGCCGTCAGGTAGATGATCGGGATGCGTGCATTCATCGACCGGATCTCCCGGCCAATCGAAAAGCCATCCACATTGGGAAGCATCACATCCAGCAGGCAAATATCCCAGCTGCCTTCACGGAACGAGCTGACGGCATACTTCCCGTCTGTCAGCCAGGTAACTGCATAGTTGCAAATCTCCAGGTAGGATTTCAGGACGGCCCCGAAACTCAGGTCGTCCTCTACAAAGAAGATGCTCCTGCGCGTACTCATCGGCGGTTGTTTAAAAAGGGGATGAAAACAGTGAAACGGCTTCCTATCCCGGGTTCGCTGTGCACTTTGATCGACCCATTGTTGGCTTCCAGGATCGCTTTGATGTAGCTCAACCCAAGACCGAATCCCTTGATGGTATGAATGTTGCCGGTCGTTAGCCGGTAGAATTTGTCAAAAATCCTGGCTTGTACAGCCTTGGTCATACCGATGCCATTGTCCTCCACGGATAGCAGCACACCATCCGGGGCATTGGCGGTGGAGACTTTGATCAGCGGGGCATCCGGTGTATATTTGTTGGCATTGTCGAGCAGGTTGCATACAAGGTTGGTAAAATGGATCGGATCTGTCGTTACCACCGGATTCACGGCGTCGAAGCTGGTCTCAATCCTGCCCCCCCGCTGCTCCACCTGAAGTTCGAAACCTTCAATGGCCGCCTCGATCAAGGGATGAACATCCGTAGCCTGGAAGTTGAATTCAAACTCTTTTCGGTCCAGCCTGGCAATCTGCAGGATGCGTTCCACCTGCTCGTTCATCCGGATGTTCTCTTTTTTGATCATTCCGGCAAAGAACCGAACCTTCTCCTCCTCGTTGATTACTTTTTCGTTGGTAATGGAATCCGCGGCAATGGAGATGGTGGCAATGGGCGTTTTGAACTCATGGGTCATGTTGTTGATGAAATCAGATTTCATCTCAGAAATTTTTTTCTGCTTGATGATCTGGTAGATACTTAGCAGGAAGGTTAGAAAGATGATCAGTGTAAAAATCACTGACAGACCCAGTAATACCGAAGTTTTTTGACCAATGAACAGATCCCTTTCGGGGAAGTTGACGGCAAGTTCCAGTTTTTTCCTGAAGATATCATCCGGGAAAAGATTGACACTGTACCATCTGTCGCGGGAATCGGCCATTGCATTCTTCCCGGGAATGCTGTCGCTCCCCAGAACAGACATGTTGAATTCGATCGGAATTGCCCTGTCAGCCAACTCCTCCTTGAGCAACTTTTTCAGCTGTATCTCATCGATGTGGCGACCGGTCTCCCAGCCACTGTATTCGATCTGGATCGGGTTGGAGAGGCTCTTCAACTGTTTGATCTTCTTGCCAATTGCACTGTCATTGAAGGAGACCTGTACTTGCAGATCAGAATCGTTCAGGCCTCCGCGGAAATCCTCCGTGAGTATTTGAAGGGATTTGGTCGATTTTCCTTTGGATGAACCCGACA
>CAZVTL010000171.1:5706-8669 GCA_964630075.1 uncultured Tangfeifania sp. | reverse complement strand
GATAATTCGACAATGTATCCACACCGGAATGTAAAGTTATAAAAGGGATTGGATTTTTATTTACAAAATTGTCATCCCTCACACCTATCCTCCAACAAACTCCCATTGTTCCATTGTCGAATTGTCTCATTTTCCAATTAACACATTATCTGGCATTCTCCATCTTATTGTGAAACGCCTTCCGGTCTACCTCGCCGGCTTCTGAGTAGTGGAGCACCTTTTCGCGTTCTGCTATCCGGCAGAAAGATTGGTAGGTTCCATCCTGGCGTGCAATGGCGGGCGTGCGCTGGCATTTGAGGTAGAGAATGGGCAGGGAGCACATTTCGACCCTTCTCAGGATCTCTTCGTTGTCAGCTACTTTGATCCCCTCCCTGAACAGCTCCTGCGATTGTTGTACAAATTCATTGGAAAAGATTCCATCCCCGGGAGTTAGTCCAAGGTGGATGTGGGTATCGGGGGTGATCCGTTTGTGGAGCAGGTCGAAATATTGCCTGACGAACCTTCCGGCTCTGCCGTAATAGCCCGCCATGAAATCGTTGATCACCGCTTCGGTATCGCAATCCGGATCCCATAGCAATTTGGCAATCAGGTAGGCGCGCAGTTCGGCAAATTCCCCGCCCCGGCTTTGGTAGGCTGCCTGTTCCATGATGCCAATGGCGTGGTTGTCCCTGAAAGACTGAATGTTGGATTGCAGTACCCTGAAGTTGGGATAGGGCATCACATAATGGCCAAAGTTGACAACATAATCCCATATGTAGAGGTGTGGCGCGATGGCCGACCATCCCTTCAGATCCTCCAGGAAGGATTTGTTCTCCGGACAGGACTTGAAATCATGGGCAAAGCAGCATTCAATGCTGCACAGCCTGACCACCACATTGTGTCTGGGCTGGATGTTCTTGGGTGGTGTCCTTGTATATTGGTAGGCCAATGTGCCGATAAACTTACCAGGAAACTCCTTCTCCACTGCTTCCGCAACCTGGTTGACAAACCAAATAACTACCCCGGCTTCTCCTCCCTTCTCCTTTGCAATGGCCTGACATTTGCGGCACTGGCAGGGATTGTACCAATCGTTTTGGGAAACATCGTAAATGAGGTACTCCGGACTCTCGCGCATCCGTTTTTTGATTCGTTCGGTGATGATCTTTTGAACATCGGGATTGGAGAGGCAGAGTTGCGCCCGTTCGTGGATCCGTTTGCCTCCGATCAGGCTGTAATATTCCGGATGTTTTTTGTAGAACTCTTCCGGGGGCATCAATGGATAGAAGGTGTGCACCGACCAGTAACTCTCCACGCCTCCGGGTTGCTGGCGGTAGCCCATGGCTCCGTTCATCTTGTTGCGGGCGGCCCAGATGGGGTCGAAGGCTTCAAAATAGAAGTCATTGCGTACCCGGATGCCTGGTTTTTCGGCATGGTCGAACCAGACGAATTTCAGCTCCTCCCGTTTGGGGATCACCTTCACGGTAGGGGTATACCAACGACAGCCAAGTTCCCGCTCCAGGAATTCGAAGACGCCGTACATGGTTCCGCGTTGTTTCCCACCGGTAATGAAGATGTTGGGGCCGGTGTTGTAGTAGTGAAAGGATTCTTCGGACGTGGCATTGATCTCCGCTGAGCCTGGACTCCCCTGAGCTTGTCGAAGGGTCGAAGCGTGAGACCCATCTGCAGTGGCCACTACGGTCCCTGAGCTTGTCGAAGGGGACGAGGGGGCGAGAGGGGGAGGCGGCGAAGGGGAGAGGGGGAGATCGGTAGATGAGCCTATTACGATCTGTGGTGCATTTGAACTGGGATCAAAAGTTACGATGGGGAGTTTGGCTCCGCTGATCTCCTGAAGCCAGTACTGAAGTTCGACGGCGGCCCATCGCACAGATTCGGAGGCTCCGGCAGCCTGTGCAATGGTGTAATCGGATTTTCCATCCTTGAAAAGGGGATATTCCATTCGTTTCCCGGCAGTGAAGGGCGTTTTGCTTTGAAGTACATTGCCCGATTTTAATTGCACGGTTATGGTGGCAGTATAGGGTTGGTAGGTTGCTGAAAGATTTTTCAGCGGTGCACAGAAATTTTCCTTGCGAAGATCCTTCACCGTTTCAACACCTGAGACATCTGAAACGGAGATGGTGACTGCCTGGATAAGGCTGTTCAGCACTTCTGGCGGATAGGCGGAAACCACGCTGGCAACTCCCTCTTCGTTTGCCCAAATCTTGAAGAGGTCTCCGCGGTCCAGTGCTTCAGCAGCAGAAAAGGGATGGAATCTGAGGCAGAATCCCCATTTGTTGCCATGTTGTTCTATTTTCAGGAGGATCTGGTTGTTTCCCTTTTTCAGCAGGACCGGAACCAGATTCCCGTCGACCTTGGTGGGGCGTGCGCCGGGATAGTCGAATACCTTTCGTCCGTTGACAAACATGGTGGCACCATCGTTGGAACCGATCCCGAGCAGTTGCACCCCTTCGTCGGCTGCCTCCACCTCAGTGCAGGCATAGGCCAACGCCGGAAAGATATTGGAGAGCTGGGCCACCAGGTCAACGATGGAATCCGCAGCCTGGACACTCTTCCATTTCAGTGTTTTTTTGCCGATGTTGACGGCTTCCCCCGGCTGAACGGTGAGGTTCCCCTCTCCGCCCTGACTTTTCAGGTAGTCGGTTTCGTAACCGGGAAGGTGGTCCCACGACAAGGCGGGATCTTTTTGCAGTTGCAGCGGTACCGGACCCAGCAGTAACCAGGATTTTACAAACTTTCCGGGGAGGATCTTTTGGGGGACCATTGGATTTTGGCCAAGACCTGAGAGGGAAATAAGAAGAAATAGAGAAATAAGAAGAAATAGTAGTTTCATGGTATTTTGGATTTCAATAATGCCCGCTATATGAATAACGTGTTTTATGGTCCTTTTTTGTGGCGTTTCAGTTTTGTAAAGCGGGATCATTTGTTTTGTATTAGTAAATAAAAATTATATAATTATATTAACATTA
>CAZVTL010000171.1:0-5696 GCA_964630075.1 uncultured Tangfeifania sp. | reverse complement strand
CATGGTATTTTGGATTTTCGATTGGTGCTGTTCGATTTTCTGAAAGGCAAATAAGTCAGTAGTAGTAACCCAATCAAAAATCAGGGAATAAATTTACATTTAAAAATTTAATTAAATTCGTGCAATAGATATTGAAACCATCCAAAATAGAATAATCAGATGAACAGACGAGAGATGATCGGAAAGACCGCAGTTACAGCAGCGCTTTCCGCCAGCGCTTTCCCGTTTCAGGAAAGCCGGGCTGCCGAAACTGCATCAGGCGCTTTGAAGGGCAATATTCGCCATTCGGTAAGCCAGTGGTGCTACAACAATATTCCGCTTGATGAGTTTGCCAAAGCCTGCAAGGAGATGGGGATCGAATCAATCGAGCTGCTCAACGAAAAGGATTGGGCCACGGTGAAGGCACATGGGCTGAAATGCGCTGTTGGTTATGCCACAGACTGGGGTATCCCGAAGGGATTCAACCGGTTGGAGAACCACGACAAACTGGTGGCCGATTTTGAAGCAATGATACCCAAAGCAGCTACGGCGGGAGTATCCAACCTGATCTGCTTCTCTGGAAACCGGGAAGTGCAGAACGACCAGGCAGGCATGATCAACTGCGCCATCGGATTGCGAAGAATTATGCCAACAGCCGAGAAATACGGAGTTACGATCATCATGGAGTTGCTCAACAGCTATGGACACAAGGATTACCAGTGCGACAAGACCACCTGGGGTGCGGCTTTGTGTGAGATGGTTGGATCTGAGCGTTTTAAGCTTCTGTACGATATTTTCCACATGCAGTTGATGGAGGGCAATGTGATCGACACCATCCGGAAATACCACAAGTACATCGGCCATATTCATACGGGAGGTGTCCCAGGACGGCATGAACTGGATGAAACCCAGGAGCTCTATTACCCTGCCATCATGAAGGCGATTGTTGATGCGGGCTACAAAGGCTTTGTCGGGCAGGAGTTTGTTCCAGCCAATCCGGATAAACTGGCGTCGCTCAAAAAGTGCATTCTAATCTGCGATGTATAGAAAGTTTGAAATGTTTAGGATGTTTGAAATGTTTGAAGGGTTAGCTTCCCTGAAAATCTAAAACCATACAAACATTTTTAAACGTTTCAAACCCTTTAAACCCTTCAAACATTTCAACCTCTTATAAACATTATAAACATTTCAAACAATTCAAACAATGAAAAACTATTGCTATTTGTTCCTCCTTGCTATTGCATTTGCTGCATGCAGCAAGCCGGCACCACAGTTTACGATCAACGGGGCCATTGAAGGTCTGGCTGATGGAACGGTATACCTGAAGCAACGGGTTGCCGGAGAGTCGATTACCCTGGATTCAGCCAAAAGTGTGGCTGGCAAGTTCGCATTAAAGGGTTCTATTGCTGTACCTGAATTGTACATGATCGTACTGGGTGAGCGGAAGCAGATCTCATTTCTATTGGAGAACAAGGAGATTCAGGTCTCCGGGAAGTTGGATGATCTGAAAAATATCACCATCACCGGTTCAGCCAGCCAGGACGAAATGACAGCACTGTATTTAAAAGGTGCCGCCCTGAATGAGAAGATGAAAGAGCTATATGGGAAATATTCGGAGGCTAAAAAGGCAGCCAATGTATTGGAGATAGCCTGGTTGGAGGAGCAAATGGACTCGCTTCAAAACCGTCAGACTGCCATACAGAAGGATTTCGTCACCGCAAATCCAAACTCATTTGCAGCACCGGTTGTGTTGCAACAGATTCAATATGGCATGGATGCGGATGAAATTCAGGGTTACCTCTCTAAATTTTCTCCGGAAGTGATGAAGAGCTCCAGTGCCAAGTCGCTTGCTGAGCGGGTTACAGTGCTCCAATCGGTTGCTGTCGGAAAAATTGCACCCGATTTTACACAAAACGACTCGATTGATACTCCAGTGAAGTTTTCTGAAGTTTACGCCAAACACGAATATACCCTAATCGATTTCTGGGCCTCCTGGTGTGGTCCTTGCAGAGGGGAAAATCCAAATGTTGTTGCCGTCTGGAAAGATTACAATGCCAAAGGGTTCCATGTAATGGGGGTCTCCTACGATACCGACAAGGCCAAATGGCTGAAGGCTGTTGCGGATGACCAATTGACCTGGACACAGGTTTCTGACCTGAAGGGATGGGGCAATGCCACTGCGAAAATTTATGGAATCAACTCCATCCCAGCCAATCTTTTGGTCGACAAAACCGGAAAGATCATTGCCAGGAATTTGAGGGCAGAGAAGCTCAGGGAGAAGATGGCTGAACTGCTGAAATAGAATACCAATGTGAAAATTGGGAAATGTGGAAATGTGAAAATGAAGGGCATAGGTGCATTAAAAGTTAATCTTTTATAAATCCAATTGGGTCAAAGTTCGCATTCGTTCAAATCCCAATTTTCACATTTTCACATTTCCCATTTTTCACATTATTTGTGCTATGAACGAATTCACCCTCACCACTCCTGCCCTGTTATTTTCGGCCATCTCGCTGATCCTATTGGCGTACACCAACCGGTTTTTGAGCTATGCCGCGCTGATCAGGGATTTGCATGCGAAATTTCAGCAGAACAAGGATGAGATCCTGCTTGGGCAAATCGCTAATTTACGCAGGCGGCTATACCTGACAAAGAATATGCAGATTTTTGGGGTGTCGAGCTTGTTCCTGTGTGTCCTGACCATGTTCCTGATCTATGCGGGATACCAGGATGAGGCATTCTGGGTATTTGGGTTGGCCCTGCTGCTGTTGATGAGTTCATTGGGACTCTTCATCCTGGAGATTCAGATCTCGGTGAAGGCATTGGATTTGCATCTGAGTAGTATGGAGCACTTCAAGGATAAAGGTTAAAGGATAGGTTAAAGGATAAATATGGAGCGATTTGAGGGCCTCATAGCTGCACCGTTCACCCCAATGGATAAAAGCGGGGAGGTATTGTACGAAAAGATTGGAAATTACTACGATTTCCTGGAGAAGAACGGGGTGGTTGGTGCATTCATCAACGGTTCGACAGGTGAAGGTGCTTCGCTTTCCCAAAAGGAGAAGATGAAGACAGTAGAGGCATGGACCAGGAGAGCGAAAGAAAAGCGGAGTGTGAAGGTGATCAGTCTGGTAGGGGGAACCTCCTATACCGAATGCATCGAAAATGCCCTTCACGCGCAGGAAAATGGCATTGATGCCATTGCGCTGCTTGCTCCTTACTATTTCAAACCGGCAGGAGCCAAACAGTTGGCCGAATTCGTGGCAAAGGTGGCTGAAAAAGTACCGGCACTGCCGGTATACTTTTACCATATTCCTGTACTCACTGGTTGTTTTGTCGGAATGTATGATTTTTTGCAAGAGGCTGCCCCGATGATCCCCAATTTGGTGGGCATCAAGTACACCCACGAAGATTTCATGGACTTTTTGAGCTGCACCCATTTTATGGAGGGCAAATATGAGATGATGTGGGGTCGGGATGAGAACATGCTCTCTGCCCTGGTCCTCGGCACCCGCAGTGCCATTGGCAGTACCTTTAACTACGCAGCGCCACTGTACCTGCAGTTGATAGCCGCCTATGACAGCGGAGATTTGCTTACAGCCAGAAAATTGCAGCAACAATCGATCGACATGATCAGGTTGCTTGGGAAATACGGAGGAATTGCCACCGGAAAGGCTTACATGCGTTACATCGGCATGGATTGCGGGGTGTTCAGGTCACCGGTAAAGAATATGGAAACTGTCCGCTACGATAAGTTTAAGGAAGATGTTGCAACTCTAGGGATGGCACACCTTTTTTCTAAATTGTAATTTGAAAACGAACTACTTACGTGCAAAAAGAACTTTAAATACTGACCAGAACAGGCAATAAAGCCGAAGGGAAATGTTTGAAATGTTTGAAATGTTATAATCTTAAAAACTTTTTAAACCCTTCAAACAATATTTTACCCTTCAAACTTCTATACACTATTAACGAATGACAAAGGAACAGTACAACAAAATTTATCCATGGGTAGTGGTTGCACTGCTTTGGGTAGTGGCCATGCTGAATTACATGGACCGGCAGATGCTCTCGACCATGAAGGTAGCCATGATGGGCGACATCGTGGAACTGGAAAAGGCAGAGAATTTTGGCCGGTTGATGGCTATCTTCCTGTGGATCTACGCCCTGATGAGTCCGATGGCCGGACTGATTGCCGACCGGGTCAACCGGAAATGGCTGATCGTGGGAAGTCTGGCCGTTTGGTCAGCCGTGACCATGGCCATGGGTTATGCCACCAGTTTTGACCAGTTGTATGTTTTGCGTGCCCTGATGGGGGTGAGTGAGGCACTCTATATCCCAGCAGGATTGGCATTGATTGCCGATTACCACCGGGGATCAACACGCTCACTTGCCGTGGGAATACATCTTTCAGGCCTCTACCTGGGGCAGGCTTTGGGTGGGTTTGGTGCAACTGTAGCCCATTCTTACTCCTGGCAACAGGCATTCCATCTCTTCGGACTTATTGGTATCTGTTACAGTCTTGTGCTGGTGTTCTTCCTGAAGGAGCTTAGAATCGAGGCCCCAACCTTGGCGAAAAAATCCTTTTCGTCCGGTCTGATTTCGATGAAGAACAGTCTGGGGATGATCCTTGGCAATTTCAGCTTCTGGGTGATACTTTTTTATTTTACTGCCCCCAGCTTCCCGGGTTGGGCGGTAAAAAGCTGGATCCCAACCCTCTTTGCCCATACCCTGGGGATCGACATGTCGATTGCCGGTCCCATGGCTACGATCACCATTGCCGGATCCTCCCTCATCAGCGTTATTCTTGGCGGGATGCTGGCGGACAGATGGATCACCTACAATGTAAAAGGACGAATCTATACAGGTGTCATCGGCCTAAGTTTGATGGTACCGGCACTCCTCTTCCTGGGATATGGCACGGGATATTTTGGAATCATCGGCGGTGCAGTTCTATTCGGGTTGGGCTTTGGAATGTTTGATGCCAACAGCATGCCTATCCTTTGCCAGTTTGTCTCTTCACGCCACCGCGCCGCAGCTTACGGACTGATGAACATGACCGGTATTTCAGCCGGTGCCGTGATCACCATTTTGTTGGGAAAATCCACCGATGCCGGCAGCCTTGGAAAAGATGTGGCACTGCTGGCTATACCCGTTGTGCTGGCAATTGTCTTCCAGCTGACCATCCTGCATCCAAAGGTGGCGGATAAGACAGAAGATTGAAAAACAATTGGACAATGTGGAAATGTGAAAATGTGGAAATGTGAAAATGTGGAAATGAATGGAACTCCCAAAATTGAATAACCAGCAAAGAATTCACATTTAGTGTTCAGATAATTTGGAGGCAATTAATTAATTTCGTTCACATTTTCCAATTTCCCAATTTTCCAATTTTCCAATTTAATTGCCATGCGTCTACCAATTTCCACTTTATTTCTATTTATTTCCCTTATTTCCGTCGCCCAGTCCTCCAAATTTGGCACTTATTACGAACAGCGAAAATCGCTCTTTGAGTTGCTTCCGGATACGAAGAATGAGATCATCTTCCTGGGAAACAGCATCACGGATGGATCTGAGTGGGTGGAGCTGTTGCAAAATCCAAAGGCAAAAAACAGGGGTATCAGCGGTGACACCAGCGAAGGGGTGTTGAACCGTCTCTACCAGGTCACAAGGGTAGAACCATCCAAGGTATTTTTGCTGATTGGCATCAACGACCT
>CAZVTL010000170.1:0-8750 GCA_964630075.1 uncultured Tangfeifania sp. | reverse complement strand
GTCGGTATCACCCCAACCATTCAGACAGCCGTCGAGAGCTTAAGGAAGGGAGGGATCCTGGTATTGGTCGGAAATTTGTCTCCAATGATAGAACTCCCCCTCCAGAAGGTGGTCACCAAAGAGCTGACCGTCAAAGGATCCTGTGCCATCAATGGCGAATATCCGGCAGTTCTCGACCTGATCTCAAGCGGGAAAGTAAACGTGAACGATATGATGAGTGCCGTGGCTCCCCTGTCGGAAGGGGCCTCCTGGTTCGACAGGTTGTACAACAAAGAGAAAGGCCTGCTAAAAGTGATACTTAAACCATAAAATTTCAGCTCCATGAAATACCCACGAGATAATTTCCACCTCAACTGAAAATGAATATGTGGGTATTCTAAGTGGCAATTAAAAAAACAAATTATTCACACATGAGACGCAATTTAAAAACCGGGATCATCGGTTGCGGCAAGGTTACCGGCATACATGCCGCCGCATTGAAAGCCATGGCAAATGCTTCCTTTACAGCTATTTACAGCCGGGACGCGAAAAAAGCCGCGGAATATGCTTCCAGGTATGGGGTAAAACCCTACACCAGCATCACGGAAATGATCCAAAGGGAGCAGCTGGATATGGTTACCATCTGCACCCCCCACCCTGCCCATGCGGGACCGACGATAGAGGCGCTCAGGGCCGGCGCCAATGTGCTGATCGAGAAACCGCTCGCCTCCTCCCTCGAAGATTGCGACGCCATGCTGGCAGTGGCAAAAGAGACCGGCAAAAAGATCGGGATCATCTCCCAGCGCAGGTTCTATGCCCCCTGCCAGCGGCTCAAGGCGGCCATCGATGCCGGTAAAATCGGGAAACCTGCCCTGGGAACCGTCGCCATGTTTGGCTGGCGCAACGAAGATTATTACAAGAGCGATCCCTGGCGTGGAAAATGGAAAGAGGAGGGCGGAGGAGTACTGGTCAACCAGGCTCCGCACCAGCTCGATCTCCTCCAGTGGTTCATGGGCAGCGAAATCGAAGAGGTATATGGTACCTGGAAAAACATCAACCATCCCTACATCGAGGTGGAGGACACCGCCCTGGCCATCCTGAAATTTAAAAGCGGAGCAGTAGCCAACATCATAGTGAGCAACGCCCAAAAACCGGGAATCTACGGGAAGGTGCACATACACGGCAGCAACGGCGCCTCCGTGGGTGTCCAGACCGATGGCGGGGCGATGTTCATTGCCGGGATGACCAGTATCCTGGAACCGCCTGTCAATGACCTCTGGACTGTTCCCGGCGAAGAGCACCTGCTGAAGGAGTGGGTGAAGGAAGATTCTGACTTCTTTAACGGCGTCGATTCGGCGAATTACTTCTTTCAGCTGCAGTTCGAAGATTTTATCGATGCCATCCGCGAAGACAGGAAGCCGATGGTGTCCGGGAATGAAGGGCGCGTTACAGTGGAGATCTTCACGGCGATTTACCGCTCACAAAGAGAGGGGAAACCGGTAAAATTCCCTTTGCTGCCCGAATACGACCGTAGCGATTTTGACGGACGGTGCTGATCCGGTCACCTACTTCCGATATCGGAATTCAGAAAACAACAGAGAATCAAAACCATTGACAGATGCAAAAAGTGGTAAGAATTTGTATGATCGGGAATGGCCATTTTGCCAACATTTTCCACTATCCGTCGCTGGCGGCCATGAAAGAGGTGGAGATCGTGGGTATTTGCGCCTTCGACGAGGAGAAGCTCAAACACACAGCAGCAAAATACCAGCTCCCTCCCGAAACCATCTATGTCTCAAAGAGACCGGATGATTACCGCAAAATGCTGACTGACCTTCGACCGGATGGGGTCTATGCCATCGGAACACCCGACAGGATGTTCGGCATCTGGTGCTGGTGCCTGGAAAATGGGTTTCACCTCTTCATCGAAAAGCCGATGGGGATGATCCTGCATCAATCCCGGATCCTGGATTACCTCGCCAGAAAAAACTGTTGCATCACGCAGGTCTGCCACCAGCGCAGATCCTCCCCCCTGCTGGGCAAGATGCGGGAAGCATGCCTGGCCAGGGGTCCGATCACCCATGCGGTGGTGGAGTTCTACAAATGTGACATCCGTCCCATGCCCGATGCCCGCGACAGGATGCTCGACGACTACACCCATGCCATCGACACGGCCCGTTGGGTTTGTGGCGGCGAGGTGGTGAAAGTGGAGTCGCACTGCAGACGGATCCTGGTGCCCGACATCAACTGGATCGGTTCGACGCTCCATTTTGACAATGGAGCCACCTGCTTCGTGGTAGGCAACTGGGCTTCAGGAAGACGAATCTTTCGAGTGGGCATCCATGCCCCGACCATCTGTGCCGAAGTGGATCCTGAAACTGAGGCGTTCATTTACTCGGATGGCAATACCATCGGCGAGCGCTACGATGCAAAAGAGGTTGCCGGTCATAATGAATTGTATGTTTACGGCGGTTTTCAGCAAAAGAGCATGGAATTTATCCAAGCCATTTTAACGGGGGAAGCAAGAACCTCCTCCCCCTTCAGCGATGTACTTAAAACCATGAATGTCTGTGAAACCATACTGGCACAGGCGGTGATTGCAGGAGTGTGACACCCAAACCACGGATTGTTTAATTTTTTTAACCCGGCTTATGAGCAAAAATGTGATCAATGAGGAGTACCTGGCCCAGAACAAACCATTGAAGATGCGATGGATCATGATCTCCTTCGCCTTTGTGGCAACCGTGCTGAACTATGTACACCGGCTATCCTTCAACTACCTTACCGCCAAAGGTCCCCTGCACGACATGATTCCCGACGATGCCTTCGGGTACATCGCCTCTGCCTTCTTCATCGCCTACATGATCTCCAATGCAGTTTCAGGCTTTGCCATCGACAAACTGGGCACGCGTTTGGGCTATTCGCTGAGCATGGCCTTCTGGACCACGGCAGGGATCCTCCATGCACTGGCCATGACCCCTTTCCAGTTCGGTATATTCAGGTTTTTACTGGGCATCGGGGAAGCCGGCAACTGGCCCGCGGCCATCAAGCTCACCTCCGAATGGTTTCCCCCGAAGGAAAGATCCACTGCCTCGGGCATTTTCAACAGCGGAGCCGCCGTAGGGGCCGTCGTTGCCCCACCCCTGATCGCCTGGCTGGGAATTAACTTTGGATGGCAAATCACCTTTGTGGTAATCGGATCACTTGGTTATCTGTGGCTGGCAGCCTTTTGGTTTACCTACTATACCCCCGCAACAGCCGTAAAAGAGTCCAAAGCAAGGATCATCCCGCCCGCAAGGCTGTTAAAATCGCGCTTTGTCACCTGCCTCACCCTCTCCAAGGTATTTATGGATCCTGTCTGGTATTTCATCACCTTCTGGATCGGGAGATACCTGGCAGATGTCTATGGCTGGAACCTGGCACAGATCGGCTGGTTTGCCATGTTCCCCTTCATCGTGGCCGACTTCGGGAACATCCTGGGCGGAATATTTACCCAATTTATCATCAGCAAGGGAGTCGCCATTCCCAAAGCCAGAAAGATCGCGGTGGGAATCTTCGGACTGACCATGGCCCTCTCCCTGATCCTGGGACCTTTCATTATCAGCGGACCCATGGGGGCACTGGTCGTTTTGGCCGTAGCCGGATTCTCCTATGCAGCCTATTCCGCAAATACCATGGCCTTTCCGGCAGATGTGGTCCCCGCCAATGCTACTGCATCGGTTTGGGGACTCGCCAGCGTCGGATCCGGACTCGGAGGGTTTATCTTCCAGTCGGTCTCAGGCGTTGCCATCAAGAACCTTTCGGGACAGTTCAACTATACCATCGCCTATGGTTCGGTCTTTATTGGTTATGGAATATTGGCCCTGATTGGGTTATCCATCATCCTCTTCGCCCTGGGACCATTGGTCAAGGACCAGGAGCTGCAACGCTATGTAGACCAGCAAAACGAGTAATTACTAAATCTAAATATTCAATTCATTTACCACCGATCTGATAACCCTGCAAGGGTTCCCCATTCATAACCCCCGGTTTCAACCGGGGGTGGTTGAGGGAGGCAGGAAGGATCGGACAAGCACCTCAACCCCATGCTAAAAACCCAGTTACTCCACCCCGAAATCCTCTCCGTCTTGGGGAGCAATGGCCATGGTGCCAAAATCCTGATCGCCGATGGAAATTTCCCATTCTCTACCTGTCCGCCCCCATCGGCGAGGAAGGTATTCCTCAACCTGGCTCCCGGACTGCTTGGTGTCACAGCAGTGCTGAATGTATTGAAATCATATGTCCCGATTGAATCGGCAGTGGTCATGACTCCTCCCGACGGAAGTCCGCAGGAGATCCATGCTGAATTCGAACAGTTGCTGGGGCCCGATCTCCCCCTCCGGAGTGTCAAACGGTTCGAGTTTTACGAGGAGGCAAAATCACCCGATACCTGTCTGGTCATCGCCACCGGCGAAACCCGGAGGTTCGCCAACATTCTTTTGACCATTGGGGTGGTCAAATAGAGACGAAGCATGGTTTGACCTGAGACCCAACCCTGGAACGGCAGGACTCACTCCTCCTCTTCAAAGATAAACAGCTCCTCGATCGGCACCGAAAAGAGCCTCGCCAGGTCGTAGGCCAATTTGAGGGAGGGATTGTATTTGTTCTTCTCCAGGAAGACAATCGTCTCCCGCCGAACCTTGACCTTTTGGGCCAAATCCTCCTGCGTGAGGTTGTACTTGGCCCTGTACTCCCTGATTTTGTTAGTCATTGCCAAGCCCCCTGAAGTTAAAATAGAGCCAGGTAAGAACAAAAATAACCGCCATACCCAGTAAGCCGGTTCCCACCAGACTTTGACCCTCCATGGATATTTTGTCGCCGAAATACATCACGGCCAGCCAAAAGTAGAGCGAGACATAATAGGAAACCGAGGAACTCTTGACCAAAATTTTCTTCGACAGCTCATCCTCGGCAGGTTCACCGCGATGCAGACTGGATAACCGCCTGAACCCAATAAAAAGTGCGAGTCCCACCACAATTAAAACGACCAGAAATGGGAGCAATTCTGTTTGACCAAACCCTCCCTCTTCGTTGCCAAACCAAAGAAGACAACCCAGGAAAACTGAGGCCACAAGAACGAAAAGCAAAATAGTTTTTTTCATGACCAAAATTTTATGTTAGAAATAACTAACACAAAGTTAGAAATAAATAACATTGTAATCCAAATTTTTTCAAAGAAAAAAATAAATAAAAAGCGAATTACCTGTTTTTTCTTTGCGTTCCTTGCTTCTTTGCGTGATACTATTGGTGCTAAAAGTAAAAATTGATGTAGATAAAATGGGACAAGTTTCCTTCTTAATGGTAATCACCGGAGGTCAATATGCTTATCGTCGCAAGGATGGTGTTTTGGTTGTCCCAATCGGATGCCTGAAGAATTAGAAAAACCTCGCCAGAAAATCCCCTGGGATTTGCGACAATCAGTGTCAACTAGTCGAAAATGAAAAGTATAACCAGAGGTTAAGAAAATTGTATATTTGAGTATGATTAAGAATAAGAAAATATTGTTGAAAATTAAATAGTTAGTTGGATTAACAGAACCAAATGCTACTGTTATATTGTTTGGTTCACATGCCAGAGGGCAAAATGATAAACAATCAGATATTGATGTTCTTATTCTCGTTGACAATGACAAAATCACCTACTTGGATGAACAAAGAATCAAATATCCATTGTACGATTTAGAATTTGAAACGGGCAAGATAATTAGTCCGGTGATATGTAGCCGAAATGACTGGGAATCCCGTCATACGATCACCCCTTTTTACAAAAACATTAAAAAGGAAGGGATTATGCTATGAGTCCTTGCACACAATTTGCACACAACTTTTGGATTAATAATTTGGATGTCTATGCCGTGATGTTATCGACCAAATGATGGGACACAGTAATTCCATTGTTACGGAACATTATCTTTCTAGCATTGACACCGTTAGGATATTTAAAATTAATCAGTAGTTGATGTGAGTAGTGATTAATCTATTATATATCACTCATTATTTCAAGCACTTACGGAGACAATTCATAATATTCTATTTATTTGATCTTTTTTATTGGTACAATTTCTTCATCTTTCTGTTGAGTCTGGTTTTAAAATGGAAACCGGGACTCACATTTCCATCCTGACCAATAATGGGCTGGGGATCCTTTACCCTGCCCAAAGGTCTTACTCCTGGTCCGATATCACTGATGCCTAAATCGTCATTCATTTTCAAAACCAACTTTTTTAACCGTTCAACAATTTCCGGATTCTGTGCGGCAATGTTAGTACTCTCACCAATGTCAGCTTTTAGATTATAGAGTTGGAATGAGCTAATATCCTCATTGATTGGAACCGGATTGGTATTGCCTTTTTTAAAATTGTTTGTGTTGTCCGGGGTTATAATAAGTTTCCATACACTGTCTCGGACAGCTTGAAGTTGTAATCCGGCAAAGTAGTAAAAAACCTGGTGAGGAGGAGGGGCTCCAGGGGCACCAATGATTATGGAACTGATATCTGCACCGTCGATCTTTCGGTCTTTGGAAACTTTTACGCCGGCGAAAGCTGCAAACGTGGGTAAAATATCGAACATTCCACAGATTGCATCAGTAGATGTTCCGGCTGGAACCTTACCAGGCCACCATGCGATTGTAGGAACGCGTAATCCCCCTTCCCTTGTTGAAAACTTATTCCCACGTAAAGGAAAATTTACACCGCGCGGGGTAGCGCCATTGTCACTTGTGAAAATGATAAGGGTATTTTTCGCGATGCCATTTGTCGTCAAAGTTTTCAATACTTCTCCTACACTCCAGTCCATTTCTGCCACCCAGTCACCATAGAGTCCGTTCCCAGATTTTCCCCTGAACTTATCTCCCGGATACAATGGAAAATGAACCGCATTATGGGCCAAATATAGGAAGAAGGGTTTCTTTTTATTTTCATGGATGAATCGCAAAGCCTCCTTGGTATACATGGAAACAAATTGGATTTGATCATTGGCCAGGACGCGCTTTACAACTGTTTCATTTTGCATTAAAGGAAGAGGTGGTTGAGGGTTTTTTGCCATAGGTGGTAAGGCATCGCCGAAATTGCTCTTTGCCCCATCTATCTGAGGTCCCATGTCGTTAGAATACGGAAGGCCAAACCATTTATTGAATCCCTGGCGTGTAGGAAGCATTTCAAGCTGATCACCAAGATGCCATTTCCCTATTAGGCAAGTTGAATAACCGGAAGACTTTAAAAGCTCAGCAACTGTTGTCTCTTCGGTGGCAAGACCAATATCTGAAACAGGAAAGAGGACCGTTTGGATAGGCAGCACACGTTTTGGATAGCAACCGGTCATCAACGCTGCGCGGGAGGGAGAACACAGAGGTGCTGCATAAAAGGATGTCAGAAGCCGTCCTTCCTTTGCCATGCGGTCTAGGTTCGGGGTCTGGTTGATCTTAGACCCGTATGGTCCAATGTCTCCATATCCAAGGTCATCGATATTGATAATAATAAAGTTTGGCTTTGGAGGTTTATTAGCGTTTAATGCAGTTTGCGGAGATAAAAATAAGGCCGGAAGAGCATAAATTAGTAGTATGTTTTTCATGTCGTCTATTTAATATTTTATAATAGTTTTACTTGACCACCCCATTGCCATCAACATGATTATCAGTTAATTTACTTTTAGAATTAGTTTTTGCAAATAAAAATGTAAAGGCTCTAAATTAAATTCTTGATTAATTAATGTGTCGGGACCACCCTCAATTCAATATTTTTGAATTCCTAAATCCCAAAACATTGTTGACTCATTGCTGCTCAAATTCTTTTTTTCCATACATCATTTATTTGCTCCAAAGATTTTCCTTTTTCCAATAAACGCAAAAATTGCAGATTTGAACATTGATCTGCGTGATTCTCGCCAAGTTGAAGCGATTTTGGGTGTCCCATCGCGGAAAACAGAAAGATATAAAGCAAGAAAAGTCTCTTCATACTATAATAATTTGGTGCGAAATACTTGTTAACAAGGCAATAACGTTTGGCTAGCGGCAAATTGAATGTATGATCTTATATGATTCCGCTTGTTCCTTAGACGTTGGCGAAAATGTAACAGCAATCAACTTCATACCGGGCCTCCAAAGCTCCCGTGTTGTTTCCTTCACCACTTCAGGGTCGCCAACCATACGGGCATTCAGGATTATTCCGGAATCGGTGAGGGAATCAGTAAAAGGGCAGGTTGGGTTTGGGGAAGGATCGGTTTCAGGAGTAAATGCGGCATCCACCATTCTCAGTCCCTTTATTTTTCGGAACAAACCAGTTTGACTTTATCGTCTTCGAAAATTGACTCAATTAAAAATTCTTCGCGCAGTAAGGTTGTGTCGTAATGCTTTACGTCACGTGGATGTGACGCAAATCTTCTGCTGTATTCAATATTGCTCATTGTTGAAAATTTATGGTTTCTCAATTGTTAAAGGAACTATGTCCTTAATGAATATTTTAATAATAAGCCAGTTAATGAGATATACGGAAGAAGCAGTCAGAAATATCAAAAAATAGCTTCCGGTGCTATTGAGCAATAGTCCGACAAATGAAGCGGATAATGCTCCTCCGATTGCTCCGGTAAAACCACACAACCCCATCATAGAACCAACCGCATTCTTTGGATAGATATCCGAAACAATCGTGAAAATATTGGATGCCCATCCCTGGTGCCCTGCGGCAGCCAATGAAATTAACGCTACGGCAATCCATAGGCTTTGAACCTGCGAAACCA
>CAZVTL010000169.1:0-8752 GCA_964630075.1 uncultured Tangfeifania sp. | reverse complement strand
CAACTCTGTGAACTCAGGGGGTTTCTCTCATAAAAATACCAAATTGTAGAAATGAGTATAAACCTTTATTTTAGATGAATAGACAGTAATTCTTTGTGTTATTTTTAAGAACAATCTATTGAAATGACCAACTAGGGGATTTGACCTGAAATTGTCTTGGCTGGAGTAACCAACGTTGCCTACACGAATCTTTTCTTCCACCAGCTCCTCAATCTTTCAAGTATCTTCTCTTCCGAAGGATTTTGCTGGGGTTTGTAAAAACGCTTGTGTGCAATTTTCTCCGGCAGGAAATCCTGTTCCACAAAATTGCCTTCGTAGGAGTGTGCGTATTTGTACTCCTCTCCATAACCAAGCTGCTTCATCAATTTGGTGGGTGCATTGCGAAGGTGCAAGGGAACCGGCAAATGTCCAGTAAGTTTCACCTCTGCCAACGCTTCATCGATTGCCGAATAGATGGAGTTGCTCTTGGGTGAGGTGGCCAGGTAGATGGTACATTCGGAAAGAATTATCCTGGATTCGGGCATTCCGATTTTGTGGACCGCATCAAAAGTGCTCTGCGCGAGCAACAACGCATTCGGGTTGGCCAGGCCGACATCTTCAGCAGAAAGGATCAGCAATCGCCGCGCAATAAACTTGACATCTTCGCCTCCCTCCAGCATCCGGGCCAGGTAGTAGACTGCCGCATCCGGATCTCCGCCGCGGATACTCTTGATAAAGGCGGAGATGATGTCGTAGTGCATCTCTCCGTTTTTGTCGTAGAGCGCCAGGTTTTCCTGCAATCGTTCGGTAACCAGGTCATTGGTGAGCACGATCTCCTCCCCGCCGGATGCGTTGAGCACCAGTTCCAGCACGTTCAACAATTTCCGGGCATCGCCACCCGAAAAGCGAAGCAGCGCTTCATGCTCTTCAACCACAATATTTTTTTTGGAAAGCTCGGTGTCGTTAGTAAGCGCCCGGTCAAGCAGGATCAGTAAATCTTCCTTTTCCAACGATTTGAGTACATAGACCTGGCAGCGGGAGAGTAGGGGAGAGATCACCTCAAAGGAGGGATTCTCGGTAGTAGCTCCAATCAGGGTGATGATGCCCTGTTCGACAGCTCCGAGCAAGGAATCCTGCTGCGCTTTGCTGAACCGGTGTATCTCGTCAATGAAAAGGATCGGATTCTTCGCACTGAAAAATTGGTTGTTTTTAGCTTTTTCAATGACATCCCGGATATCCTTCACACCCGAATTGATGGCACTCAGGATGTAAAATGGCCGATCCAGGGTATTGGCGATGATTTTGGCAAGCGTTGTCTTGCCCACTCCGGGTGGTCCCCATAAAATAAAGGAGGAGAGCATACCTGATGTGATCATCTTTCTGATCACTGCGCCTTCACCCACCAGGTGTTTCTGCCCAATGTAGTCGTCCAGGGAGTGAGGACGGAGTCGCTCAGCAAGGGGTTGATTTGACATGGCAGCTTAGTTGCAGAATCGTTTGATGACATTGTAGGCCTCGGTAAGGCCAAGTTCACCGGCACGGCTGAGGTCGAGTGCCCCGCCTTCAAGGTCGTTCATGTAGATTCGGGTCAATCCCCGGTTAAAATAGGCTTCCCCAAAATCGGGTTCCAGCGCAATGGCCTTGTTGTAATCGTTGATGGCATGCAGGTAATCCCGCTTTTTCACCTTGGTATTGGCCATATTGAACCAGGCAAAAATAAAATTGGGATTCATGTAAAGCAGAGATTCGTAATCCTCAATAATATCTTCATAATCAAGAATTTTAATCTCGTTGGATCTGGTCTCAATGGTTGTTTTGCTTCCGCTCATGTTCAAAATCTCTGGTTCAGGAAGTGCCCCCTCGGTCCTGATGGCATCCACCATCTTGGCCCTTGAATTGGCCCTGCAGAAGTAGGCAAGGATGTTGCGGTTGTCTGCATCTATGGCCTTGGTAAAATCGCTGATGGAGGCATTGTAATCCAGTGACTGCTCCAGGATTATTCCACGGTTGAGGTAGCCATTCGAGTTTTTCTTGTTGGCGGAAATCTCGCTGCTCCAGTTCTCTACCAAACTTTTAAACGATTCTTTTTGAATCGATTGATAGGCAAATGGTTTGTTGGAGACAATCAGGAACGGATCGTTGTTGTTCTTGTTGTTTAGCATTTCAATCTCCATGCTGTAATATTGGAGCCTGGAATAATCAATGGAATCCTTGTTGAAGACCGAAATCACAAAATCCGGTTGCATGACGATCTTTACATTTTTATTCTGAACCATCCCATCCACGATATCTGTCTCCGATACCTTGCCATCATCTGCAACCACAATGTTTCTTCTTTTGCGGTTCTGGGTAACAGGACCACTTTTATTTTCCTGCTTGTAAGCGGCAGAATCCTGCGGCGCAGAAGGCAGGTTGTTGGATGCAGTAGCCGACTGATTCGCATTGGCAGCAGCGGTTGATCCCTGATTGCTGCCCCCGGGTGGATTGGTTGTGGCTGCAAGACTATTTCCACCGGTTTGGGAGCCCTGTCCCGCTTGGTTGACAGCCCCTGTTGCCTGATTGTTCTGAGCCTGGTTTGAATTCTGACCTGGATTTGGCAGGTAAAAGCCATATTGACGCCGCTGTCTTTCACGCTCTTCCTCAGCCTCCAGCCTCTTCTTGAAGGTGGCAAATTTGGGATCAAGTTCAGCCGCCGTGGCCAGATCCTTTTCCGACCCAGGTAATTTCAGGGATTCCTTCGCAATTCCTCTGTTCAACCATGCTGTCGCAATGTTGGGATCCAGGGTAATCGCCATGTCATAATCGCGAATGGCCCCCTTTAAATCGCTGAGCTGGTGCTTGACGATACCCCTGTTGACATAGGCCTGGGACGTTTTGGGATCCAGACGAATGCAAAGGTCATAATCTTTCAGTGCCCCGGCATAATCCTTCTTCTCAAACTTTGCAATGCCCCTTACCAGGTAGGCACTTGAAAAATGCGGCCTTAAGCGGATGGCTGCATCGCAATCTTTGATGGCCCCCTCCAGGTCACCCTTCATCTGTTTGGCTGAGCTACGGTTCAGGTAGGTACTGGCAGAGGGTTTTATTTCGATGGATCTTGTATAATCGGCAATGGCACCTTCAAAATCCTCGGTGGCTATCCTTGTTATACCCCGGTTGTTAAAAATGTTTGGATCCTCCTGGTTGTACTCCAACGCATTGGAATAGTCATTCATGGCCTCCCTGAAATTTTTCATTTCATAGTTGGACATGCCTCTGTACATGTATGCTTCGGGATAATAGGGCTTTATTTCAATGGCTTTGTCAAAATCGGCCTTGGCTCCCCGGAAATCATCGATGTAAAGCTTTGCCATTCCCCTGTAAAAATAGGGTTCAGGAAGAAAGGGTTTTAATTTGATGACAATGTTGAAATTCTCAATGGCACTCACATAATTGCCAAAATAGATCCTGCTTTTGGCAATGTAAAAGAAATGATCGGTATTCAGCTGCGCGTAGGAGGAGTAACTTGAAATGAATAGTATGATTACCAGAAGTATACGTTTCATGAAGGATCTGATCGAGGGATTTATCTGACAAAAATAGCAAATAACCGCAATGAGATTTAAGTTATGAGTTATGAGTTATGCGTTATGGCTGTAAATTGACGGTAGTGTTTTGATTGTTAATAGAATAGAATAGGTTAATTTTAATTAAAACAAAAAAGCCTTGCACTGCAAGGCCATAACTCATAACTCATAACTCATAACTTACCTCAGTTCATTCTCATCAAAATTCTGACGGTCCTGTACATTTCCCTGGTTGTCAGTGATGAATATATGCCGCACCTGAAAATTGTCCCGGATGATAAATTCATACCCACTGTCTCCGTTTGCCCTTTCAATTAAGATAGAACTCATGATCTGACCATACAACTCCAGCTTTTCACGGATTTGTAAATCCAGCATTCCCAGGGTATAATTGGTTTCTGTTTTCAACCAATGTCCTGATTTTTCAAACCAGGCAATCATCTCTATGCCATTCACCCTGAATATTGCTTCAAATACGCCTTCTTTCTCATGCGACCAGTCAATGTTCGTGGCAAGCGGAAAATGAGCTTTAAAGCCATTTAAAACCTTACTGCCGGGAGTATGGCTGTTGATCCTGAAAACATATTTTTGAATGAGATCTTTCATAATGATACGACTCCTACTGCAAACCAATGAATCCTGTTGAAATTGATTTCATGGATGGATTCACATCTGTTTTGACGAACAAACGCCAAAAAGTCACAAGGAGTTGAATGAAAAATTGTTACTTGTATTTCTGGGAATAGAGATAGGCTACCCGTTCACGCGCCCTTTTCAGCCTCATTTTTGTGGCGCTTTCACTTATTTTGAGAGCCGTCTGGATATAGGCAATCGGGAAATTGTCGATGTAATGCATGGTGAGCAATGCCTTCTCCTCCGGGTGAATCTGGTCCATGATCATCATCAGTTTATCACTGCTGATCACTTTGTCATCAATTTCATCCACCACATCGGGTAACTCGTTGGAGCTATTCCAATCCGGATAGTTCATTTTCTTTTTAACGCGCAAATATTCTATACAATGATTATAGGTAATGGAATAGAGCCAGGTGGAAAAATTGGATTCTCCCCTGAAATCTGAAAGTTTCTCAAATACTTTGCAAAATATATCCTGTACAAACTCCTGGGCAAGTCCGGGATCCTTTAGCAAGGAGTTGCACTTCTCAAAAACTTTGGTAGAATACCGTGTATAGAGTATCCCAAAGAGGTTGGTATTGTGTTCGTGTTTGATCTTTTTGATGATCTCAATGTCGGGAAGATCATTCACAGACAATTTGTTAATCATTTTTTAATATTCGTAAGTCGTTATTAGTTAATGAATTGTAAAGATATCATACGTATTTGAAAAAAAAAATATATTTTTGCGGTGACTTTAAGAAACCTTTGCGTCTAAAAGTTAAAATTGTTTGAACAAAAACATTGATTTACATTAATTACATTTATTTTTCAAAGTTATGAAAAAAGGATTATTAAAACTCGTTACCCTTAGTATTTTGGTTGTTACATTGGCTAGTTGTGCCAAAGTTCCTCAGGCTGACATCGATGCTGCAAATGTTGCCATCGAAGCTGCAAAAAAAGCTGGTGCTGATCGTTATGTAGCTGCCTCTTTCCAGGCTGCTGTTGATGCTCAGAAATCTGGTCTTGCTCAAGTTGAAGAGCAAAATGCAAAATTCGCATTGTTCAGAAATTATGATGTTGCCAAAACAACACTGACTTCTGTAACTACTCTCTCTAACAAAGCTGTTGAAGAAACTGCTGCTAGAAAAGAGGCCCTGAAAGCTGAAGTTACTGCTGCTATCGCAGAATTGACTACAACAATCGAAGCTGACAAGGAATTGCTGAAGAAAGCTCCAAAAGGAAAAGAAGGCAAAGCTGCTGTTGAAGCTATCGGCCAGGAAATTGGTGTTGTTGAAACTGTTTTAACTGAAGTTTCTGCAGGTTTGACCAACAACGAAGACATCCTGACTCTTTCTGAAAAAGTAAAACCAGCTGTTGAGAAAGCCAAAGCTATCAAC
Organism: uncultured Tangfeifania sp.; assembly: GCA_964630075.1. Classification (GTDB taxonomy): domain Bacteria; phylum Bacteroidota; class Bacteroidia; order Bacteroidales; family Prolixibacteraceae; genus CAINVV01. The sequence continues at coordinate 3,192 of CAZVTL010000169.1, read as the reverse complement.
ACCGAGTTGACAGATGTTATCGCCAAAGCTAAAGGTGGTAAGAAGTAATAAGAATCTTTGACATTCTTAAAAAAATAACCCCCGGAAATATCCGGGGGTTTTTTTAATATTTTTGTTCAACACAATCGCATTTTGTTTGTAAATTTGCTTCATCTCCAGTTGAGAACTTATATTGTGTTTAAGTTTTGATTGATAACAACATAGGAGTTGATTACCTAAATATTTCAGCGTGAAATCCGGATTTTATAAAAAAATATTTGTTTCAACAGGGGTTGTCTCCCTGGCTTCTTTGGTGATTTTGATTTTGTTGCTGCTTTTCATGGACAAACCACCGATGGAGGATTTTAGCAAATGCATCGAAATATTAAACAAGGCAAAAAAAGAAAATGCCGATCTCTATTCTCCCGAATATTTTCAGGCAGCAGAGACCAATTACAAATATGCCTTCATCGAACTCAAACGACAAAATGAGAAGTTATTTTTTCAGCGCAACTTCTCCAAAGCACGGGAAATAATTGTACTGGCAATTCTGAAGGCCGAACTGGCCCTGAATTCATCGGGGACCAACAAGGATACCCAAAAGGCAAGGTACCTCAAGGAGACTGAATTGCTGCAGAAAAAGCTGAATAGCTACCACGAGTTTTTCATCAAGCTTCCTTTGCGAATCCAAACAAGAAAAGACTATGAATTTGGGAAATTGGCCTTGGAAGAGAGTGTCAATGCCTTTGAAAAGGGTGACATCATGAAGGCCAACAAAAAATTGAATGAAGGGAAAACTCGCATCAGCTATGCAGATGCCGAGGTAAATGCCCATCTCAAGGACTACTTTTCCAAGTTCTCCAAATGGCAGAGCTGGGTGCAAACAACCATTTCAGCCTCCGCCAACAACAAAAGCTATGCCCTGGTTATCGACAAGATCAAGCACAAGGGTTTTCTCTATTACAATGGCAAACTCCACAAGGAATATGATGTGGAGTTTGGGAAAAACTGGATTGGAGACAAACTTTATTCCGGCGACATGGCCACTCCTGAGGGGAAATATTTGGTAACCCGGAAGAAGAATTCAAGAGATTCAGGTTACTACAAGGCCATGATGCTGAACTACCCCAACGAAGAAGACAGGGCAGAATTTGCAGCCCGCAGGAGATCTGGTCAGATCCCCAAGAGCAGGGGGATCGGTGGATTGATTGAAATTCATGGAAACGGAGGGAAAGGGGTCGACTGGACCAAAGGTTGTGTCGCCCTGTCGGATGAGAAGATCGATGAGCTGTTCAGCAAAATGTCGGTCGGGACTCCTGTTACCATCGTCGGATCAACGGTCTCACTATCCGACCTGTTAAACTAATTATCCTTGATAAAATGGAAACTGAAGAAAAAAGTTGGTTGAAAAAATATGCACCCTGGCTCATACCCCTCCTGTTCCTATGTTGGATTCCTACCATAGTTTTCTATACTCCGGCTTACCAAAATGCGGCATTTGGGGTTAAATCCTGGTTTACCGCAACTCTGAACCCGAAAGAGGTGGCCGTGCGGAATGTTGGGAAACAGATTCAAACCAGTAAATCAAACATTGTCTCATTGCAGCGTAAATTGCAGGATCTGATGCCGGAGAAACCCTATATTCTGATCAATACCACCGAAAACAGGTTTGTTTTGCGCAATGCAATTGATACCATTCGGACAGGTGTTTGTTCCACCGGAAAGGATGAAATCCTGATCTATCCGGATGGCACCAGGAAACCATTCAAAACGCCCAAAGGCATGTTCGCCGTTCAACTGAAGAGACGAGACCCTGTTTGGACGAAGCCCGACTGGGCCTTTATAGAAGAGGGGTTGAAACCTCCATCTGCCCGATCTTCAGAGCGTTACGACGAGGCCACCCTCGGTGCATATGCATTGAATATTGGGGATGGATACATGTTGCACGGAACCCTCTACCAACGTTTCCTTGGATTACCGGTGACCCATGGGTGCGTCCGTTTGGGCGATGCAGACCTTGAAGTCATTTTCAATACCCTCGACAAAGGGGCCAAAGTATTTATATACTAATTCACCGACATGGCAAAAAAATTACTTTTTTGGGTAATCACCAGCTTTTTATTTCTGATAACAGTCTATGTGCTTACCACGACAGTCATTCTACCGGTTGCAACCGTCAATCCATTGCCTGATACAGTTTTGCCCAAAGCAGAGGTGAAGGAAAGCAGCAATGCCAAGAAACAGGACAAGACAGGCAATACACCAAAGAAAGGTGAAAAGGCCGCCAAAGGCGCTGCAAAGACGGAAAACCCGGATCAGAAAAAAGCTTCAGCCCAGGAATCCGATTCCAACAGCAAGGATGATCTGTTGAGGCTTTTCGAATTAAAGAAGACGGAAACCTTACTCAGATCCCGTTACAACCTTTCCTCTGAAGATTCAATCTATTTGGTCCTTGATCTGATCAAGAAGGTTGCCACACTGGAGATGAGGGGCATTCCATTGCACGACAGCAAAATAGCGGATGTTTGGATGAGTAATTCTATTCGGATGTTTCATACAGAGCGACTGCTTCACTGGCTTTCACAACCCTTTGTCCTTAAAAATGCAGCCTCCACCATCGTTCGTGTTCCTTTCCTTGTAAAGGTGGCCCCCAAAGATACCATCGAAGCCAGCAAAATGGATGCAACACCGGCTCCGCGGAGAACCGAGGATGTCTATATTGTGATGAATTTTGAACGCAACCTGCAACTGGTGATCCAGCAATCTGAGCCAAGTGAAGGTGAAGATAAATTGAGGGTGGACAGTTTACGGAGGAGCTTTACCAAAAAAGAGACTGAAAAATCCATCAAGGCACTCACTTCACTCAAAAGGGAGGCTACCATGCCCAAAATTGTCATCACTTTGCCCAAATCTGAAGCAATCATCTTGTACAGGGCCCTTCCTCAAAAACTAAGGATGGTGTTAAGGATGTAAATACATTTAGAGACTGTTTAAATTTATAACACAGAGAATATCTAACTATTTATCGAAAACAGAGAGCAAATAGAAATTTCTGCTATTTTGAATTTTCATTAGAGAAAACCCGGAGTTTCACAGAGTTGGAAAATCGCAAGCGATTTTCTCTCTGTGTACCTCATTTTTTCTCTTGTAAATTTTGCACAAAGCGACAATTTCAATGACATGATCAGTTTCATCAAGGAGTCATAAATACTC
>CAZVTL010000168.1:0-8755 GCA_964630075.1 uncultured Tangfeifania sp. | reverse complement strand
CCCCCATAACGGACTTTCACCGTCAAGTTATTCGCCATGCACGGCACACAAAAAAGAGGTTTTCAATCCAAACATTGAAAACCTCTTCGCTCCGAATTTAAGTAATCCGCCTTTTTAAAAATATCGCACAATTGGCAGCCAAATCCTGCAAGGCCATGGCTACAGACCCGCTACCAATTCACGTATGATCAGGCTCATCTTGGGTTCAGCCTGCATGGCAACTGCTTGTACCTCCTCATGGGAGATCTCCACAATCTCTCCGGGGACACCACTGTCTGTGATGATGGAGATACCAAAGACCTTCATATCCATGTGTCTGGCTACGATAACCTCCGGTACAGTCGACATCCCGATGGCATCACCACCCAAAATTCTAAACATTTTATATTCAGCGGGTGTTTCAAATGTAGGTCCGGCGACACCCACATAGACCCCCTCTTTCAAATCAATGCCATTCTGGAGGGCTATCTTCATGGCCAGGTTGCGCATATGAAGATTGTATGGCTGGCTCATATCAGGAAATCTTTGACCCAGCTCCCGGATGTTTGGACCCATCAGTGGATTGTCTCCAAACATGTTGATGTGATCATTGATCATCATGACATCCCCTACCTTGAATTTTGGATTCAAACCTCCACTGGCATTGGAGACAAAAAGCGTCTGGATGCCGATGGCCTTCATCACCCTAACTGGGAATGTTACCTCCTTCATGCTGTAACCCTCATAAAAATGGAATCGGCCTTGCATGGCAATCACCCTTTTGCCACCAAGCACACCGAAAATCAACTGGCCTTTATGGCCCTCCACCGTCGATACCGGGAAATGAGGAATATCTGCATAGGGAATTGTATGTTCTATCTCAATCTCATTGACCAAACCGCCCAAACCAGTACCCAGTACGATGGCAATCTCTGTCTTAAATTTTGTTCTTTCTAGAATGTAATTCGAAGTTGCTTTTATTTTCTCCAACATATTTTAATATTTTTTTGTCAAAATCATTGTCTGTCTGATTGATAAACTTGATCTCAATTGGGATATAATAGAGATTTTCCGCTATAATTTCAGGCAGGTTGTCAATTTCCTTGATGCGGAATGTATCTTTTTCGGTGGTAACAATCATCTTCTTAGCGGTGGAGAGTACCGCCAACTGGGAGGCTACCTGCTCCATATCTTTCAACGTAAAGGCATGATGATCGGGATACTCTGCCGAGACTACCGTCCTGGTCGTTTGAAGAAGTCTTGCTTTCAGTGATTCAGGATTGGCAATGCCAGTCAGCAGGAGTACACCGGTTTCGCTGTCAATGGCGCCCTTGTTCTCTTTCACCTTTTCCGGAAAGAGTGGCAACACCTCCCCATATTTTATCCGTGAAAAAAACAGATCCTGGTAAGGCCATATGTGCAAATCCTTTGTAATGATCCGTTCATCAATGGGTTTGATCTCCCTTGGGCATTTGGTCACAATAATGATATTGGCCCTGTCTCGATTGGAGGCAGGTTCACGCAACCGTCCAAGTGGGAGCAACTCATCCTCCGTAATCATGCGGGAAAAATCAATCAGCAAAATATTGATGGAGGGTGTCACATACCGGTGCTGGAAGGCATCATCCAGTATAATAACATCCGGTCGTTTTTCACTGATTTCCAAAATCCGCTCAATTCCCCTAACCCTGTTCTCATCCACGGCAACCATCACGGCAGGAAACTTCATCTTGATCTGAAGTGGCTCATCCCCAACTTGTTTACTGGTGGAAGAAGTCTCTACCGTGAGAAATCCTCTGCTCTTTCGCTTGTATCCTCGGCTAAGGACTGCAATATTGAATTTCGTACCCAGCAGCTGGATCAGATGTTCGGTATGGGGCGTTTTCCCGGTTCCTCCGACGGTAATATTGCCAACTGAAATAACGGGTACCTCAAACTCTCTTCCCCGCAGGATATTGAGATTGAAAAGCAGATTCCGGAAATTAACGACCATTCCGTAAACCAAAGAGAACAGGTAGAGTATAAGTTTCTTCAAAATAGTTAATTAATTTCTACATTAAATGGCATTCTTGTATAGATTCCCCTGGAGCTGGCCTCTCTCGACAGCTCCTTCCAATATCCGTAGGAGGTTCCCATCACAGACTCCACGATCTTGTTTTGCATCTTTACCGAGAAATTCTTGAAAAGCTCGGCGAAAGGATCTTTTTGCTTTGGCAACTCCTTGATGCGGTACTCAGTGATGCCTGCCTTCTCTGCGGCAAGTTTTAGGGCTTCCTTGATCCCCCCAAAACCGTCAATCAACTGATTGCCTTTGGCATTCACTCCACTCCAAACCCTGCCCTGCCCAATTGAATCTACGCCAGTTGTTGTCAATTTGCGACCTTCTGCGACGTGAGCAATGAAAATGTTGTAGGTATGCTCAACATAATTCTGCATAAGGCTCGCTTCAAATGGAGTCATTTTGCGGGTAATAGATGGCATGTCAGAATGTTCGTTGGTCATCACATTGTCAAAAGTAATTCCAATTTTATTGTTGAGCAGCTCTCCAGCATTGGGGATGGTCCCAAAAACCCCAATCGAACCGGTTATGGTGGTAGGATTGGCTAAAATATAGGTTGCCGGAGCGGCGATGTAATACCCTCCTGAAGCTGCATAATCACCCATCGAGACAATGACTGGCTTCACCTCTTGTGCAAGCTTAACTTCACGCCAGATCACCTCGGATCCAAAGGCTGATCCACCTGGAGAATTCACCCTCAAAACAATGGCTTTTACAGTGGTGTCTATTCGGGCTTCACGAATACCCTGAGAAACCTCCTTTGAGTTGATATCATGCGGACTGCTGGATGAACCGGTATCAATCTCGCCCTCTGCGTAAACCACCGCAATCCGCTCCCTGACCAGCGTTTTGGCTTTAGGTTCTGCAGGAATCTTATCGTATTCGGCAACTGTAACGATGGGAATTTCTGCGTTAACCTTCAACCCGGCCAGTGACCTCAGGTCTGTCAGAACCTGATCGCGGTATTTAAGCCGGTCGAAGAAATGGGCCTTGTGCGCTGCCTCAGCTGTCTGGAAAGTCATAACTGAATTGGCATATTCATTCAGGGTGTCAACTGCTATCTTCCTTGATTCTGAGATCCCTTTCAGCAAATGGTTCCAAATGGTTGCGAGATAGAGGGTGGTCTGTTCCTTGTTGGCGGGACTCATCTTATCGTACATGTAAGGTTCCACAGCCGATTTGAACTTGTTGTCCTTACCCCTGACCACCTGCATTTCAACTCCAAACTTGTCGAGTGCCTTTTTGAAAAAAACATGTTCAGCATTCAGGCCCCTGAAATCGAACATTCCTACGGGGTTCAACATCAAACTATCGGCGACAGAGGCAAGATAGTATGCTTTTTGAGAGATCGCGTCCGAATAGGCATAGACAAACTTACCACTCGATTTGAAGTCGATCAACGCATTCCTGATCTCCTCCGCAGTTGCATAACCGGCGTCAATCTCAGACAATTCGAGGTAGATTCCCTTGATGTTATGGTCCGCTTTGGCTTTCTGAATCACATTCAGAATCTGATTCAATCCGGTGGTGGTGGATCCCTCCATTCCGGGGATCTCCAGATCTTCAAAAGGGTTGTTGGATTTCCGTTCCACAATACGATTGTCCAGCTTTAAGATCAGCAGGGTATTCTCCTTAACTGTAACAGATTGTTCACCAAGGGTGGCCAAAGAGGAGACAAGACCTGCCATTAAAAAAATGAACAAAAAAGTTGCAACAAGAATGGCAGCCAATGAGGCAAAAAATGCTTTCCAGAAAAATTTCATAGGTTAAATTTTATTTTTTAATTGCAATATGAAAGTTGCCACGAATACCGCGCAGGAGGCCGGCATTTCCCATGGCACATTTCACAGGATGATTGCTTCGCGTTAATTCATCTCCAGGAGTCGAAAACTACCCGGAACCAGGGATGAAAAGAACGCTGAAAGAACAAGTTCCGAACGGCTAATTCACTATTTTTTGCTGCAGCAGCATAGAATAATAGGAGAAAATACCGGTCCAAGGTTTTCCACTTCCGATGGAGAGTGAATTCACCTTGAATTTTTATGTACATTTACTTAAGTAGTATAAAAAGAACTAGAATTGTTACAAAGATACGCACTATGCCGTTAGTTTATCTCATTTTGGGAGGAAATCAAGGTAATCGGAATGAAATAATCTCTGAGGCAATTGATTTGGTTACCAGCCAGATCGGTATTCCAACAGTTAGTTCCTCCAGGTATGAAAGTGAATCATGGGGCTTCAGGTCAGAACCATTTATAAATCAAATAATTGTATTAAATACAGACCTAAACCCGGATGAAATACTTGACAAGATCCATACCATTGAAACTCAACTCGGAAGAACAAGAAAAACGAATCAATACGAAGCAAGAACCATTGATATTGACCTGCTCTATATGGATTCATGCGTGATCAACAGTGCAAGACTGACAGTACCCCACCCCCGAATCGCCTCACGGAGGTTTGTATTGCTCCCGCTAACCGAAATTGCCCCTGAATTGTTGGATCCGGTCATCGGGAGGACTGTATCTGAAATGCTGGAGCACTGCAGCGATACCTCTTTCGTCAGACGAATCTACTGAGCCACTACCTGTTGTTAAAAATGGGAATGCGGCACGATCTCCTTGGAATCGATCTTCGCACCAAAAGCCAGGTCTCCTGCATCTCCCAAACCGGGGACAATATAGGATTTCGGGGTCATCTCCGGATCAATCGCCCCCACCCAAAGGGTAATCTTGTCGTTGGGTAGCCGGTTCATGATGTAGTCGATTCCCTGCTTGCTGGCAATAAGCGAAACCAGGTGTATGTGACTGGGCTCCCCCTTCTCCAGCAAGGCATGGTAACCTACCTCCATGGAAGAACCGGTGGCCAGCATCGGATCAGATAGTATCACCACCTTGTTATCCAGCAATGGAGAGGCAATATATTGAAAATCAATGTGAAACTCACCGCTTGGGTCGTATTTCCGATAGGCGGAGATGAAGCAGTTTTCCGCCTGATCAAAGCAACTCAACAATCCCTGGTGCAACGGCAGTCCGGCCCGTAGAATGGTGGCAAGGACGGGTTGCTGCTCAAGCACCTTCATTTTTGCTACGCCCAGGGAGGTGGTTACCTCCTTGTATTTGTAGGGAAGTTCCTTGCTGATCTCATAGGCAAAAATCTCCCCGACACGCTCCAGGTTTCTCCTGAATCGCATGGGATCTTTTTGTATGACTTCGTCACGAATTTCGGAAAGGTATTGGTTGAAAAGGGAGTTGCTGTCGCCGAGTATGTGTATCATCAGAGATTTTTGGTAAAAATAAAAAAAAACTTTCATCTGTTTATAATATATTTTTTATTGGCCAGATGTAACTCCCAATAATCATTGGCTTGTGAGTGAAAAATTTACCGAAGGTCGTTTCAGATGACTACAACATTCCTTCGTCAGCAAAACTAAAATAACCGGATTGTGTTACAATCAAATGGTCGATAACCGGAATTTCCATCAGTGCAGCAGCCTCTTTGAGCTGACGGGTAATCTTCCGGTCTGCATCACTGGGCTCCAGATTCCCGGAAGGATGATTGTGGCAGAAGATCAGGGAGGTGGCATGTTTTTCAAGTGCAGATTTCAATACCAAACGGACATCGATAACGGTTCCGGTCATCCCACCCTGACTAAGCTTCTGTTTGTCAATAATTTTATTCTGCCGGTTGAGAAACAGTACCCAAAACTCCTCGTGAGAAAGGTCGCCAATCTCTGGCCGAAGGTAATTGGCGGCATCTTTGCTGCCACGGATCTGTCCATTGTCCAGCGCCTCCGACTGATTCCGCCTCCTTCCCAGCTCCAGGGCAGCAATCAGCGTCACTGCCTTGGCCTGGCCAATCCCCCTGAACCTCTTTAGTTCATCGCAATTCAGCTTGCCCAATTCATGCAGGTTGTTGTGGATGGAATCCATGATCCGGCGCGACAACGCCACTGCCGACTCCTTGCTGTTACCACTCGAGATAAGTATCGCGATGAGTTCGCCATCGGTAAGGGCGGATATGCCCCTGCTCATCAACTTCTCCCTGGGACGATCCTCCACTGCCCAGGTCTTGATGCCAACTTTGCTGTAATTTCCCATAATCCTGAAGTCTGCCGGGTAGTTCAATGGCAAAACTTCTATCCTCAAGTTACGACAAAATCAGGAGAATAAAGAAAATTAAAGACAAAAAAGGGCACCCAATTTGGGCACCCTTTCAAAAATATATTGTTTGAACAGATTAAAGCGCGTTGACGTGAAGCGTCAGACTTGACTTAAGGTTGGAGGCTTTATTCTTGTGGATGACATTGGTTTTTGCCAACTTATCCAACATCCCTACCACTTTTGGAAGAAGCTCAGCAGCCTTTTCCTTCTCGGTAGTTGAACGCAGTTCGCGAACAGCATTACGGGTTGTTTTTGAATAATACTTGTTGTGAAGACGGTGAACTTCACTCTGTTTTGCTCTCTTGATGGACGACTTATGGTTTGCCATTGTGTAAAATAATTTCTATCAAATAATAAATGTAGTCTGTAGGGGATTCGAACCCCTATGGCAAGAATGAAAATCTTGAATCCTAACCCTTAGATGAACAGACCATCTTGAACCTCCCTGATTGGGGTCGTAAAATTAATATTTTTTTTGATATGATACAATTTTAATTGAAAATATCAATACTAATATCTGATGGTAGTCTGTAGGGGATTCGAACCCCTATGGCAAGAATGAAAATCTTGAATCCTAACCCTTAGATGAACGGACCATCGCTAACTCTTATTTTATGTAAAAAGAGTTGAAAAATTTACCCAATCCGACTATTTGACCAACGACCAACAGTTCAGATTTTCGCGATGCAAAGAAAAGAGTTTTTTTTCTAAATGACAATAGCCATTTTAAAAAAAATTACCTCTTTGCAGAAAGGTTAATAATTGCCCGAAAAAGGCAAATTCCCCTCCGTCAAACATATTAACGAACGACTTTGCAAAACCTGTCAGCCCTGCAGGGCCATGGTCGGATTATGCATTTCAGCACCACCGATGGTGGTGAAAAGGAAGTTCTTCCGCTATTCCTGTGCTGCTACCAGAATCTCCATGATCTTCCTTCCGGCAGCTGCCACTGAGGTTCCGGGTCCGAAGATGGCTACCACGCCAGCATCATAGAGGAACTGGTAGTCCTGGGATGGAATCACTCCACCTGCAATGACCATGATATCCTCGCGCCCGAGCTTTTTCATCTCTGCAATAACGGCGGGAATAAGTGTTTTGTGCCCGGCTGCCAGCGAGGAGATCCCCATGATGTGCACATCGTTCTCCACTGCCTGTTTGGCAGCCTCTTCCGGGGTTTGGAACAACGGACCCATGTCGACATCGAATCCCAGGTCAGCATAACCGGTGGCCACAACTTTTGCGCCACGATCGTGTCCGTCCTGACCCATCTTGGCGATCATGATCCTTGGTTGTCTTCCCTCTTTCTCTGCAAATTTCTGAACGAGCTCCTTCGCACTGGTGAAATCGCCGTCATTTTTAGCCTCTGATGAATACACGCCTGATATGGTTCTGATGGTTGCTTTGTATCGTCCTACAATTTTCTCACATGCAAAGGAGATCTCTCCCAGTGTGGCACGTTTCTGTGCAGCGTCGACAGCCAGTTCAAGCAGATTGCCCTTTCCTGACTGCACGCAGACCGTGATGGCCTCCAGTGAAGCGGCGACCTCCTTTTCATTGCGGTTGGCACGCAGCTGGTTCAGCCGGTCGATCTGCGACAGGCGAACGGCACTGTTGTCGATCTCCAGGATATCGATGGGATCTTCCTTCTCCAGGCGGTATTTGTTAACCCCAACAATGGCTTGTGAACCAGAGTCAATACGACCTTGTGTTCTGGCAGCCGCCTCTTCGATGCGCATCTTTGGTACGCCGGTCTCGATGGCCTTTGACATGCCACCCAACTCCTCCACCTCTTCGATAAGTGCCCAGGCTTTTTTAAAGATTTCGCTGGTCAGTGACTCCACATAGTAAGAGCCGGCCCAGGGATCCAGCGAACGGCAAATCTCCGTCTCTTGCTGCAAATAGATTTGGGTATTTCTGGCAATCCTGGCTGAGAAATCAGTCGGAAGGGCGATGGCCTCGTCCAGTGCATTGGTATGCAAAGATTGTGTGTGCCCAAGAGCAGCAGCCAACGCTTCGATACAGGTTCTTCCAACGTTGTTGAAGGGATCCTGCTCAGTCAGCGACCAGCCGGAGGTTTGGGAGTGGGTACGCAAAGCCATCGATTTGGCGCTCTTCGGATTAAATTGCTTGACCATCTTGGCCCAGATCATCCGTGCAGCGCGCATCTTGGCAATCTCCATGAAATGGTTCATGCCAACAGCCCAGAAAAAGGAGAGACGCGGGGCAAATGCATCAATGTCGAGTCCGGCCTTGATCCCGGTGCGGATGTAATCCAACCCGTCGGCCAGGGTATAAGCCATCTCGATATCCGCGGTAGCACCTGCCTCCTGCATGTGGTAACCGGAAATGGAGATGGAATTGAATTTTGGCATCTTCTGGGAGGTAAATTCGAAGATGTCGGCTATGATCTTCATCGAAAATTCGGGTGGATAGATATAGGTATTCCGAACCATGAACTCTTTGAGAATATCATTCTGAATGGTCCCCGAAAGCTCCTCCAGCTTCGCACCCTGTTCAAGTGCCGTTACAATGTAGAATGCCATGATGGGCA
>CAZVTL010000167.1:0-8770 GCA_964630075.1 uncultured Tangfeifania sp. | reverse complement strand
CTCCGGGTTATGAGCCCGACGAGCTACCAACTGCTCTACCCCACAGTATATTTTTAAAAACCAGCTGTGTCGGTTTTGTGGTGCAAAGATAGCCATTTTTTCCTATCCTGCAACAATCGTGCAAGTTTTTTGTGTATGTTTGGATTTTCAAGAAATGAGCACCCATGGCGGCAGAAAGAAAGCGGGATAAGCTGAAGAAACTATTTCAGAATCCATACCGGATCGTTATCTTCAACGACCTCAACCTTCATATCATCAAACAGATCAGGTTCAATGCCCGGACCTTGGTGCTTGGATTGGTGGGAGCAATTGTCACCATTATCATCGCGGTGACCATCCTCATCGCTTTTACCCCCTTGCGGGAATACATTCCGGGATATCCTACCGGGAAATTGCGGCAAAGACTCATTCAAAATGCATTGATCACCGACTCGCTCGAGCAAAAGATAGAGCTTTACGACAGATACTTCAGGGACATGCGTGCCATGCTTAGCGGTGAAAACTCGCTCGACACGGTTACCCACAGGGATTCAATTGTTCGTCCCAACCTGCTGGACATGCGAAGGCTCAATGAAGATAGCCTCTTCAAAGACAAGCTTGATCAGGAACAATTCAATCTCCACATGGGTTCTACATCAACCCGTAAAAGTGGGCTTGCCAGCCTGCTCTTTTTTCCTCCCCTCAAAGGAATGGTAACCGGCAAACAGGACATCTCGACCGGTCACTATGGGGTCGATATTGTCTCCAAACCAAATTCAAGAATCTCATCAGCACTCGATGGGACTGTCATTTTCGCCGAATGGACCATGGAAACCGGTTATGTCATCATGATTCAGCACGATCAAAATATTGTTACCAGCTACAAACACAATGCGGAACTGCTCAGGAAGCAGGGCGACAAGGTAAAAGCCGGTGAGGTCATCGCCATAATGGGAAATACGGGAAGAGAGACAACAGGCCCTCACCTTCATTTTGAACTTTGGGTAAATGGTAACCCTATCAACCCGGAAGATTATATCAGCTTTTAACCCCTGACGCTCCATGAAGAAAATTGCCCTGCTCGGTTCAACAGGATCCATTGGTCAGCAAACGTTGGACATCGTTGCCAAAAACCCTGAACTTTTTTCGATGGAGGTATTGACTGCCAACAACAATGTTGATCTTTTGATAGCCCAGGCAATCAAATTCCAGCCAAATGTGGTAATTATCAGCAATGAAGAGAAATACCTTCAGGTAAAAGAAGCACTGATTCCCTACCCAATAAAAGTTTATGCCGGCTGTGAGGCCATCAGCCAGGTGGTTGAGATGGGAACCATCGATACTGTGGTAACCGCCATGGTAGGGTTTTCAGGGTTGCTGCCTACCATACGGGCGATAAAAGCAGGGAAACAAATTGCCCTGGCCAACAAGGAGACCCTCGTGGTTGCCGGAGAGCTTATTACCCGCCTGGCCATAGCGCACCACGTTGAGATTCTACCCATTGACTCTGAACATTCTGCTATCTTCCAATGCCTCGTAGGTGAAGCAGAATCCTCGGTAGAGAAAATCATCCTGACTTGTTCGGGAGGGCCTTTCCTTGGAAAAACAGCCGAACAACTTGAAAAAGTAACCGTCCGTGAGGCCCTGAATCATCCAAACTGGGACATGGGCGCCAAAATCACCATTGATTCAGCAACCCTCATGAACAAGGGATTCGAAGTGATAGAAGCCAAATGGCTTTTTGGTCTTAAGCCTGGGCAGATCGATGTGGTGATTCATCCGCAAAGCATCATTCACTCCATGGTACAATTCTGTGACGGATCCATCAAGGCTCAATTGGGACTTCCAGATATGCGACTACCCATACAATTTGCACTGGGGTACCCCATTCGCATTCAAAATACACTACCGAGATTCAACTTCCTGGATTGCCCAACCTTTTCTTTCACTGCGCCCGATACAAAAAAATTTCGTAACCTTGCACTCTCTTATGAAGCACTTTACAAAGGGGGCAATCTTGCTTGTGTGTTGAATGCCGCCAATGAAGTGACTGTCAAAGCATTTTTAAACGAACAAATTTCTTTTTCGGAGATCGCAAAAATCAATGAACTGGTGATGGAAAACATTCCGTATATCAGTCAGCCTGAACTGAATGACTACCTGGAAACAGACAAGGCTGCAAGGATTTTTGCAGAAGAAATCATCCTGAAGAAAGCTAATTAACAACAAAGAAACAGATGACTGTAATACTGATCAAAGCCGCACAACTTCTGCTAAGCCTCTCCATATTGGTGATAATCCACGAATTCGGACACTTCCTCTTCGCCAAGCTTTTTGGTTGCAGGGTGGAAAAATTCTACCTCTTCTTCGATCCATGGTTCTCACTTTTCAAGGTACAAAGGGGTGAAACCGAATACGGGGTCGGATGGGTCCCACTGGGAGGCTATGTGAAAATATCGGGAATGATCGATGAATCCATGGACAAGGAGCAGATGAAACTGCCACCTCAGCCCTGGGAATTCAGGTCAAAAACAACCTGGCAACGTTTGCTGATCATGATTGGAGGCGTCCTCTTCAATCTGATTTTGGCATTGGTCCTCTATTCAATGATTCTTTTTACCTGGGGCGAAGAGTATCTTCCCACCCAAAATGCAAAATACGGGATTGTTGTTTCGGAAACCGGTCGGGAGATCGGACTAAAAAATGGAGACAAGGTGATTTCGGTCGATGGGAAAACCGTGGATAGTTTCTTTAAAATCCTCCCTACAATTGTACTGGATGGTGCCCAAACTATTGAAGTTCAGCGTGATTCCCAAATCTTAACCCTCCCCATCAAAAAAGAGATTATTCCAAAGCTGCTGACTGACAAAAATATTTTATCACTGCGGATTCCATTCAGTTGTAAAATTACAGCGTTTGCCAAGAATTCACCTGCCCGTGATGCCGGATTGGAGCTACACGATGAGATCATTTCAGTCGACAGTATAAAATTTACCTACTACGATGAATTTGTAGACAAGCTGGCACTCTCCAAAGATACCGACGTTTCTGTCCAGATCCTGCGTGACAGCGTTACCTTTTCCCGCAAAGTAAGGATTGGATCAGCCGGAACCATCGGAATTCAACGGGCCTTTGTGGATGGTTTGTTCGAATACAAGACGATCAAATACAGCCTGCTGGAATCTATTCCGGCCGGTGCAGCCAAGGGATACAGGGCAGTTGGCGATTACCTCAAACAGTTCAAACTGCTTTTCTCTCCAGAAACCAAGGCATACGAATCACTGGGAGGGTTTATAGCCATCGGAAATATCTTCCCGTCAGCGTGGGACTGGGAGATTTTTTGGAATTGGACCGCCTTTCTATCCATTATTTTGGCGGTAATGAATATTCTTCCCATTCCTGCACTGGATGGCGGACATGTATTGTTTCTACTCTATGAGATCATTACCCGCAGAAAACCCAGTGACAAATTCCTGGAATATGCCCAGATTGCCGGTATGGTGCTCCTCTTCTCCCTTTTGTTGTACGCCAATGGGAATGATGTTTTAAAATTATTTAGGTAAACCTGGAATATTCGATAGAAAAGATTGTTATATTTGCCCTTGAACACAAAAAAAGAACACTATGAACTTATTTATACTGGGAGTTTTGAGTGGAGCACATGTGATATTGATTATCGCTGCTTTGCTGCTGTTATTCGGAGGTAAAAAGATTCCTGAATTAATGGGCGGACTTGGAAAAGGCATGAAAGAGTTTAAAAAATCCATGAAGGATGATGATGCTGCTACTCCTCCGACAGCACCAGAAGAGACAAAAAAAGAACCACTAAAAGAGTAGGTTATTTTGAGACCATAAAAAAAACCCTGACACAAACTGTCAGGGTTTTTTTGTGGTGTAACAATTTCAGACATTGCTCGTCTTATCTACAGAAGATACCCAAATTATAATTTTTAAATTTTTTGTCATGAAGAAAAGATGGAGCCTTTTAATGGTCTTGTGGTTGATGGCATTCTCACTTACCTTTGATTCCTGTATCGCACACATCCATGGAAACGGAAAAGTTGTAAAAGAAGAGCGGTCAGTGACTGGCTTCGATGAAATATCTGTCAGTACCGGTATCGAGCTGATTCTTAACCAGGACTCCTTTGAGAAAGTGGTGGTTGAAACGGATGAGAACATTCTTAAAATCCTAAAGACAGAAGTATCAGGAAACAAGCTTAAAATATTCCTGGAAGAGGGAGTTAACCATGCCAAGGAGTTAAAGGTCTATGTTACTGTTAAACAGTTAAAATCTGTCAGTGCCAGTGCTGGATCTGAAGTTAAAACGACCGGTAAAATAAATGCCGATCAGATGAAAATATCCTCCTCCAGCGGATCTGAAATAACCATGGAATTAGGATGCAGCGTGGTGAAATTGGATGCAAGCAGTGGAAGCGAATTAACAGTCTACGGAAACACTGTGGAGGTGAAAGCTGAAAGTTCAAGTGGGTCAGAACTGGATGCCTCCAACCTGGTAGCTGAAAAAGGGGAGGCCTCAGCCTCAAGCGGTTCCGAACTTTTTGTACATATTACCAAAGAGCTGAAAGCCCATGCCAGTAGTGGCGCTAACATAAACGTATCAGGCAATCCGGCCATCCGCGACACCAACAGTTCCAGTGGAGGAGACATTGATTTCGAATAGTTGAAATAGTCAGGAGGGTTATTCTCATTTCAACCGAAAATGATTTGGAGGCTATTAGCTAAGCTAGTCATCGATTCCACTTGGCTCTAACAATCAAATTATAAACAAATGACGCAAATCTTACTCCCAAATCCCCTTTTTTGCAACAAGTTGGAAGTGCTTGCGTCTTTTGGGTACAATATAAAAATATAGGTTATGAGCAAAAAAAAATGGTATCTAATTGGCACAGCAGCATGGCTTTTGTTTTTCACGATGACAGCCAACTGTTTGGCACAGGTAATAGGGAACGGACAGGTTATCAAGGAGGAGCGCAAGCTTTCAGGCTTCAAGTCAATATCTGTTGGAAATGCCATCCATCTCCAGATCAGGCAGGGATCAGATGAAAAGGTGACCGTGGAAACGGATGAAAATATCCTTCCCTACCTAAAAACTGAAGTTTCAGGCGGAGAATTACAGATCGGCTTAAAAGGTAATGTCCGCAACAGCACTGCATTGAATGTCTATGTGACGGTACAACAACTGGTAGAACTTGAATCCAGCTCAGCGGCCAGGGTAACTTCAGAGGGGAAAATTGAAAGCAGTGAATTCCACCTATCCTCCGGCAGCGGATCTGCCGTCATATTGGAGCTTTCCTGTGGCAATTTGAAGGTTGATATGAGCAGCGGTAGTGCGTTAAAACTATCCGGTTCTGTAAAAACCATTTCAGTTGATGGCTCCAGCGGTTCCGCATTGGCCGCTTCAGACCTGTTGGCGGAAAAGGGAGATGCAGAAGCATCAAGTGGTGCCGCAATAATTTTACATATAACCAAAGAACTAAAGGCAAGAGTCAGCAGTGGTGCAGTCGTCACAGTCAGTGGAAATCCGAAGATCCGGGATACTGACAGCTCCAGTGGTGGCTCCGTCCATTTTAAATAAAAAAAATACCCCGATGGCTTCACCGGGGTATTTTTTTATGTAGAAACCCTATTTAGTCTCTTCTCATAATACCGTAGCAAATAATTTTTACAATGGCATCCACGCTTTTGCTCAAATCATTGGACCGGTAAGGACCTGCCGAGAGTGGCATCTCCAACCCGCGGATGGCAGTAGTGATACCGATTGCTACCAATGTAAAATCCTTGATCACAAATTTGTGCTGACGTGCCCCTTCCAACAGAATTCTTTTCATCATTCTGATCTCCTCCTGATCGTACTGGGATTTTATCTTGTCGATAAATTCCACAGCCGCAGTATCATTTTCTATGGCATTGTAAAAATTGGCCAATTGCCGGTAGGTGGTGATTTTCGTCATCACATAGTCACGCAGTTTGTCGGCCGGATCCATATCTTTTTGCAATACCTTGGCCAACTCCACCCTGAGAATATCCGCTTCCTTTTGAATTACCTCCTGGAAAAGATCTTCCTTGCTGCTAAAGTAGTAGTAAAGAGAACTCTTACCCTTTCTGACAGCATTGGCAATGTCATCCAGGGTGGTTTTTTTATACCCGAATTTGCTGAAAATCTCTTGTGCAATGGTTAAAATATTCTCCCTAACTGCATCTTTTTTCGTTCCTAAGTTTTCGTTATTCATCGTTTGGAATTCATCATTAATGACCAAATATAATTATTTTGTCGAAGAAACAACAATTTTGAAGTCGAGTTGCTTCTTTTCAAGATTGGCTCTGAGAATCTCGATTTCAACCTCATCCCCCAATTGATATCGCCTTCTGCTGCGTCGGCCGGTGATGCAATAATTCTTTTCATCAAATTGGTAGTAGTCATCTGTAAGCTCGTGCAATGGAACCATGCCTTCGCATTTATTCTCCTCAATCTCTACATAAATCCCCCACTCTGTCACACCCGAAATAACCCCTTTGTACTGTTTACCGATCTTGTCTGACATGAATTCTACCTGCTTGTATTTGATCGAAGCACGTTCAGCGTTAGCCGCTCGGTTTTCCATATCGGAAGAGTGCTTGCACATATCCTCGTATTTGCTTGCCGCAACCGAGGCTCCTTCCTGCAAATAACGCTCCAGCAAACGATGCACCATCATGTCCGGGTACCTTCGGATCGGTGAGGTAAAATGGGTATAATATTCAAAGCCCAGTCCGTAATGACCAATGTTACGGGTAGAGTATTCAGCCTTTGCCATGGTGCGTATGGCCAACGTTTCAATGACATTCTGCTCTTTCTTGCCAGAAACGTTGGTGATCAATTGATTCATGGAGGTTGATACCGCCGCCGGGGAGTTGGTCATGATCCCATAACCGAATCGCTTGATGAAATGGTTGAATTTCTCCAATTTCTCAGGATCCGGCTTATCGTGAATTCGGTATACAAAAGTCTTCTCCTTTTTCCTTGCACCGGGTTTACCTATCAATTCTGCCACCTTTTTGTTGGCCAGTAACATAAATTCCTCAATGAGCTTGTTCGAGTCCTTTGATTCCTTGAAAAACACATTGACAGGCTTACCTGTAGGGTCCACCTCAATCTTTACCTCAACCCGGTCAAAATCAATGGAGCCCCCTTCAAAGCGCTTGGCCCTCAATTTCTTGGCCAAAGCATCGAGTGTCAGAATCTCCTGTTTCATGTCACCTTCCCCGCTTTCAATAACCTGCTGTGCCTCTTCGTAGCTGAATCTCCTGTCAGAAAAGATAACTGTTCTGCCAAACCACTCTTTGTGGACCTTTGCCTGGTCGTCCAACTGGAATACCGCCGAATAGCAAAGCTTCTCTTCATGTGGCCGTAAAGAACATACACCATTGGACAGTCGTTCGGGCAACATGGGTACCACCCTGTCGACCAGATAAACAGAGGTAGCCCTGGTATAAGCCTCCTCTTCAATGATGGAATTGTGCCGCACATAGTGGGTCACATCGGCTATGTGAACCCCTACTTCCCAAAATCCATTTTCCAGTTTCTGGATAGAAAGGGCATCATCAAAATCCTTGGCATCGACCGGATCTATGGTAAAAGTAGGAACCTTCCTGAAATCCCTTCTTCTGGCAATCTCTTCTGCAGAAATTTCCATGGGAATTTTGTTGGCAGCCTCATCCACCTTCTCGGGATATTTGTAAGGCAAACCAAATTCGGCCAAAATAGCATGCATCTCTGTATTATTGGAACCTGCATCACCAAGTACATCCACAATTTCAGCCACAGGGTTGCGGGCATTTTCTGGCCAGTCAACAATCCTGGCAATGGCTTTTTGTCCGTGTCTCGCCCCTTTTAAATTCTCCTTTGGAATAAAAAGATCGAAAGGCATCCGCTTGGTAGGGATCAGGAAGGCACTAAACTTCGATATTTCGACAGTGCCAACCAGTGTTTTTTGCGCCCTTTCCACAACTTCTACCACTTCCCCTTCGGTATCGCTCTTTTTTCTCCTGGCAAATAGTCTGATTTTAACCTTGTCACCATCGAGCGCATGGTTCATGTTGGCTGCCTGGATCAAGACGGTATCATTTAGCTCCTCACAGAATACCTGGCCAAATCCTTTGTAGTTCAACTCCATCGTACCAATGAAGAAGTTGCCACTCTTCTGTTTCAGCCTGAATCTACCCCTGGATACCTCCTCCAAAGCTTCATTGTCGCGCAACTCCTGCAATGCTACACTGACAAGCAGTTGGGCTGTTGTATTTTTAGCCCCAATTTTTCCGGAGAGTTGTTTGTAGTTGTATACATAAGTTGGCTCCTCATAAAAGAGGGCCATGATGGTTGTTTTTAAGCCGGCCTTGTTAAAACTAAGCGCCTTTTCAAGCTTTTTCCCTTTTGACATTCCATGATTTTTTAGAACCATTAAATGTAGCAATTATTTCGACCATTTGTCGCCCATGTTCGAGCAGAAATTCCATAGGCCTTCTGAAGGATGATGCATCCTCTTGTTGTAAGATACCATTTCCAAATTTCATGAACACCGGTTGCACCATTGGAAAACCAAAACCAAAAACCAAAAACGCTTTAGATCGCTTCCAAACAATTATATTTGCAAAATAGAGCAACACCTTTGTCATAAAAATACTGAAATGAAAAGAGCCTGATTGAATATCACCAACTATGATGATAATTACCCTTGGGAATTCAATTTGGCCATAGAAAATCAAATTATAGAGTATATGAAATACCCATGAG
>CAZVTL010000166.1:0-8892 GCA_964630075.1 uncultured Tangfeifania sp. | reverse complement strand
AGATTGAAGACCAGAAACGGATCCTTGTCACAGGCGGATCGGTGGCCAATGCCATCAATGGGGTGGCCAATCTGGGCGTCCCCTGTGGATTTCTGGGGACAGTCGGTCGGGATGAGCTTGGAAAACTGTTCGAGAACGAACAGATCGTCCAGGGGATCCAGCCACTTTTGATCCACTCGGATCTGCCTACCGGAAGAGCTGTGGGACTGGTTGAACCTGGCGGGGAGCGTACATTTGCCACCTACCTTGGCGCTGCCTCTGCGTTGCATCCAGACGATATTACCCATGAAAGGCTGATCGATTTTGATCTCTTCTTTGTGGAGGGATACCTGGTCTACAACCATGCCCTGATCATGGCGGCGGCTGCGGCAGCGAAGAATGCCGGTCTTACCATCGCCCTCGACCTGGCCAGCTACAATGTGGTGGAAGCCAACCGCGAAATATTGATCGAACTGGTGGATAACTATGTCGACATCGTTTTTGCCAATGAAGAGGAGGCAAAAGCCTTTACAGGGATGGAACCTTTGGAGGCTGTACATAACCTGGCAGGCAGATGTGATATAGCGGTGGTAAAAGTGGGGAAGGAGGGGGCCTACATTCAACGGGGTACCCAATTCCACCAGATTCCCGCAGCAGGCGATCTTGTCGTAGATACCACCGGAGCAGGCGATTTTTTCGCGGCAGGATTCCTTTCGGGTCTGGCCAAGGGATATGACCTGGAAAAAAGTGGCAAACTGGGCGCTTTGCTCGCCTCCAGAGTGATCCGGGTACCCGGGGCAAAACTGGTGGAGGAAGAGTGGAAAGCGATAAGGAAAATAGAGCAAGAACTATAGTAATTTTCGATTTTCGATTTTGGATTTTGGATTTTGGATTGGTGTACTCCGAAGATTTGAACAAGGATGAACGAGTTGGAGATATAGTTTTATGCTATTCCCATTCATAGGCATTTACTATTAAGTTCAATTCCGAATAGCCCGCAATCGAAAATCCAAAATCGAAAATCCAAAATTATAACTGGATAATACAATTACAATAAGAACATTTTTATGGCCAAAGTAAACTGGAAACCCGGTAACATGATCTACCCGCTGCCTGCGGCACTGATCAGCTGTGGGGCAACACCCGAAGAATACAACCTCATTACCGTTTCATGGCTGGGGACACTCTGCACAGATCCACCCATGTGTTACATCTCGGTGAGGCCAGGCAGGCACTCATCGGCCATTATCAAGCGCACCGGGGAGTTTGTTATCAACCTTACCACGAAGGAGATGGCGGAGGTGACAGACTGGTGCGGTGTGAAATCAGGCCGTGATTACGACAAATTCAGAGAGTGTGGCCTGACCCCGCTTCCGGCTACGGTGGTCAATTGTCCCATCGTCGCAGAATCGCCCATCAGCATCGAATGCAAGGTTGTCGAGGTCAAAGAGCTTGGGACCCACGACATGTTTGTAGCCAATGTGGTCAATATCGTAGCCGATGACCGGTACATCGATCCTTCCAACGGTGCCATGAGCCTCGAGCATGCAGGCCTGATGGCCTATTCCCATGGTAATTATTACGAATTAGGGAAGAAAATAGGGAAATTCGGTTGGAGCGTCATGAAGGAGAAGACGAAGAAAAGGTTACTGAAATGACGAAGAGGTCAGAAAGATGAGCAAAGAACGTGTAGAGACGTTGCATGCAACGTCTAGCATGCAACGTCTAGCATACAGCGATATTTTTTTGAAACGGAGAGACAGAGAGACGGTGAAACAGAGAGGTTGAAATGAGCGGAACTGAGAAAGAATGAAGCGATTGGGTTAATAGGTTTCGCCTCTCTAATGATTGGAAAAAATCTACATTTGTACAATTATAGATTAATAAACGAGACCTAAAATGAAGAGATCATTAATTGTTGGGGCAATCGTCCTGACCGGTATAACATCAATCCATATGAAGAACGAGAACAAGGCGGTGAATCCGCTGTTGACGGAGTGGAAAACGGTACACCAGACTCCTCCATTCAAAGAGATAAAGCACGAACATTTTGTGCCGGCCATTGACCAGCTGCTGGTGGAGGCAAAAGAGGAGGTGGATGCGGTGATCAACAACCCGGAGAAGCCAACCTTTGAAAATACCATCCGTGCATTGGAGACCGGAGGCAAGAAGCTATCCAGGGCTACTACCATCCTGTTCAACCTGAACAGTTCGGAGACTGACGATACCATCCAGTCGATTGCAAGGGATATTTCCCCGAAATTGTCTGCCTTTCAAAATTACGTCTCACTGAATGAAAAACTTTTTCAAAGGGTGAAGGCTGTATACAGCCGGAAAAGTGAACTGAAATTGAGTGCAGAAGACCTTAAGCTGTTGGACGATAGCTACAAGGGGTTCGTAAGGAGCGGGGCCAACCTGGAGGGTGCTGCTAAAGAGCGCTTTGGCCAGATCAATACAGAAATGTCCAAACTCTCACTCACATTTGGAGAAAACGTGCTGGCCGAAACCAATGCCTACCAGTTGGTCATCGCCGACAAGAAGGATCTGGCAGGTCTGCCGGAAAGTGAAGTGGAGGCAGCCGCCCAGTTGGCCAAATCCAAGAAAAAGGAGGGCTGGATGATCAACCTCCAGGGCCCCGGTTACATTGCCTTCATGAAATTTGCCGATAACCGGCAATTGCGCCAGGAGCTTTACAAGGCCTATAATTCACGTGCTTACCACGACAACAGCAACAACAACGAAGAGACCATCCGCAAGATTGTCAACCTGAGACTGGAAAGAGCCAAATTGCTGGGATATCCCAACCATGGAGCCTATGTGCTGGAGGAGCGGATGGCTGAGAGTCCGGCAAAGGTAAATGCCTTTCTGCAGCAGTTGCACGAAGCTTCCAGACCCTCTGCATTGAAAGATTTGGCCGATGTGCAGGAGTATGCGAAAACCAAAGGTTTCAACGAGACACTGGAGCGCTGGGATTGGAGCTACTGGTCCGAGAAGCTCAAAAATGAGCGCTATGGTTTCGATGAACAGGCGGTAAAACCCTATTTCAAACTTGAAAATGTTATCTCCGGCGTATTTGAGCTGACCAACAGGCTCTATGGGTTAACCTACAAGGAGAACAAGGCGATTCAGGTATACCATCCCGATGTGAAAGCATATGAAGTGTTCGACAAGGATGGTTCCTTCCTCTCTGTACTTTACCTCGATTTCTTCCCCAGGGAGGGAAAAAGAGGGGGCGCCTGGATGACCGAATTCCGTTCACAAAGCAACCTGGATGGTGTCAACATCCGTCCCCAGGTATCCATCGTAACCAACTTTACCAAACCCACTGCCACCAAACCATCCCTCTTAACTTTTTATGAGGTGAGTACTTTCCTGCATGAGTTTGGTCACGGCCTGCACGGCATGTTTGCCAATACCGTTTACGAAGCCATGTCAGGTACCTCCGTCTACCGCGATTTTGTTGAGTTGCCTTCCCAAATCATGGAGAACTGGGCAATCCAAAAAGAGTTTCTGGATATTTTTGCCACCCACTACCAAACAGGGGAGAAGATTCCTTCTGAGTTGGTGCAAAAGTTGATCAAATCCAAGAATTTCCAGGCCGCCACCATGAGTGAGCGTCAGCTGAGCTTCGGTATGAACGACATGGCCTGGCACTCCATCAATGAACCGATGACTGGCAGTGTGGTTGATTTCGAGAAGAAGGCCATGGCGGCTACAGATCTCTTCCCCCCTCTCGATGGGTTGTGCCTCAGTACCGCTTTCTCCCATATCTTTGCCGGGGGCTATGCTGCAGGATACTACGGCTACAAATGGGCAGAGGTGCTGGATGCAGATGCTTTTTCACTGTTCAAGAAGAATGGAATATTTGACAGGGCAACAGCTGAATCTTTCCGTAAAAATATCCTTGAAAAAGGAGGTACGGCACACCCTATGGTCTTGTACAAGGCTTTCCGTGGACAGGAACCATCCATTGAACCTTTGCTGGAACGGGAGGGATTGGTAAAGAAATAATTCGACAATTCGACAATGTGACAATGGGGAATTAGATAATGGGGTGGTCGAACTCAATTATTTTTTTACGATTGAACATGGATGATTAGATTTTAAAATATTGCGAATCCTGAAATTGTCGAATTGTCACATTGTCGAATTAACTAATTAATAAAATGGCAATTAAATCTCTAAAGAAGTTCATCTACCTCTCGATAGTTGCAGCGGTTATGACCATCAGCCTGAAAGGTGCGGCTTTCCTGCTGACCGATTCGGTTGGTTTGCTATCTGATGCGCTGGAATCGTGTGTCAACCTGATTGCTGCATTGATTGCCCTGGTTGTCCTGCACATTGCAGAAAAACCTGCGGATGCTGAGCACGCATTCGGTCACTCAAAAGCGGAGTATTTCTCCAGTGCCATTGAAGGAGGATTGATTATTGCAGCCGCCTGCAGCATTGTTTGGAGTGCATATCCCAGGTTGATGGATCCAAAACCACTCGAAAATGTTGGGATTGGTTTGGTGATATCTTTGGCGGCATCCCTCGTTAACCTGTTTGTAGCCTGGGTATTGCTGAAGGAGGGAAAGAAGAGTCATTCGATTACCCTAACCGCCGATGGTAAGCACCTGATGACGGATGTATGGACTTCGGTTGGGGTTTTGGCTGCCATCGGACTGGTGAAGCTGACGGGCTGGCTGATCCTGGATCCGATTATTGCCATGGTGGTCGCACTGAACATTGTTTGGACCGGTTACAGGCTGATGCAACAGTCGGCAAGGGGTCTGATCGATACAGCCATTCCTGCGGATGAGCGGCAGGAGGTGGAGCATATTTTTGACCATTACCGGCAAACAGGGATTGAGTTTCATTCCCTGATGACCCGACAAGCCGGACAAAGGAAATTTATCTCAGTACATATTCTGGTTCCCGGTGAGTGGACTGTCCAGCGTGGGCACGACCTGCTTGAAATTGTGGAAAAGGAGATCCGTGACCACTTTTCCATCCCGGTTACTGTATTTACCCACCTGGAACCTGTGGAAGATCCCGTTTCGCACAACGACATCGGGATAGACCGGGGAAGCGCCATTTAGCTTATTTTTTCTATTTTTGCACTTCATCAATTGCATCACCATGTTAGAGCGGATCAAGGAGCTTCAAAAGGAGATTGAAGAGCGGGCTGTTAAATCAGCAGAAGAGTTGGAAGAGTTGAGGATCAAGTACCTCAGCAAAAAGGGAGAGATCTCCAAACTGATCGAAGATTTCAGGAATGTATCGGCCGACCAGAAGAAGGAGATCGGCGCAGCGGTCAATACCCTGAAGAATTTTGCCATGGAGAAGATCAGGGTACTGAAAGAGGGCCTGGAAGAGCAGACTACCGAGATCCAAAAGCTCGACCTTTCCCTCCCGGGAGACCCCATGAGGGCCGGTACACGCCATCCTATCTCCATTGTTAAGAACGAGATGCTTGAAATTTTCAAAAGATTGGGATTCGTGGTCTCCGAAGGACCAGAGATCGAAGATGACTGGCATGTCTTTTCTGCCTTGAATTTTCCGGAGGAGCATCCGGCACGCGACATGCAGGACACTTTCTTTATCCAGCGAAATCCCGACATCCTTTTGAGAACCCATACCTCCTCCGTGCAGGTGCATGACATGGAGACGATGAAGCCTCCGATCCGGACAGTAACACCGGGCAGGGTATTCCGCAACGAGGCGATCTCCTACCGGGCCCATTGCATGTTCCACCAGATCGAAGGGTTGTACATCGATGAGAACGTCTCGTTTGCCGACCTGAAGCAGACCCTGCTCTATTTTGCCAAGGAGCTTTTCGGTGAGAAGACGGAGATTCGGATGCGCCCCTCTTACTTCCCCTTCACCGAGCCATCGGCCGAAGTGGATGTATCTTGTTCCATTTGTGGAGGAAAGGGTTGTAACGTCTGCAAATACAGCGGATGGCTCGAGATCCTGGGTTGCGGCATGGTGGATCCGAATGTGTTGGAAGCATCCGGCATCGACAGCAAAAAATATACCGGTTTTGCCTTTGGCATGGGGATTGAAAGGACTGCCATGCTAAAGTTTGGGATCAATGATTTGAGGCTCTATTTTGAAAATGACGTACGGTTCCTCAATCAGTTTGAAGCTGCAAACTAAAGAAGGACCCTTCGGCAGGCTCAGGGCAAGTAAAATAAAAGGCTAAGGAGGCATTGGAGCAAGAAAAAACAGGTGCCAAAAACGAAAGAAGTAAGTCTGGCTATGTTTTCAGTAAAAGACAGGAATTTCATTGTCACCGGGGCAAGTGGCGTACTTGGGACAGCCATCTCGGTAGCTTTGGCAAAATCAGGCGCCAACCTGGCCATTTTGGGGCGTAGCGAGCAAAAACTCAAAGATACCCTTGGAAGAATTAGTGCCTTTGGTGGAAATCATCTGTCGTTTGCCTGTGATGTGCTTAGGGCAGAAGAGCTTTCCAAAATAAAGGTGGATATACTGAGGCAGTTTCCAACCATAGACGGTCTGATCAATGTGGCTGGTGGTGCAGCCAAAGGGGCATCGACAAAGGCCGAGTTTTTATATCCGGATACGCCGCTGGAGGATTCGTTCTTTGGGATCAACCTATCCGACTTTCAACAAACTTCCGATCTGAATTTTATGGGAACGGTTGTTCCTGCTAAAATATTTGGGGAGGCAATGGCTCGGCAGCAATTCGGGAATATCATCAATATCAGCTCTATGGGGGCCATTCAGCCGTTGAGCAAGTCGCCGGCATACAGTGCAGGGAAGGCCGCTGTCAATAATTTCACGCAGTGGCTGGCAGTGCACCTTTCGAAATCAAATATCCGTGTAAATGCCATTGCTCCCGGTTTTATCCTGACCGAGCAGAATCGCTTTTTGTTGTTTGATGAAAAGTCAGGTGAGTTAACACCGAGGGGGAAGCGAATTGTCGCGCACACACCACTGGGAAAATTGGGCCATCCCGATGATTTGATTTCAACGATTTTGTGGCTTTTATCGGAGCACTCCTCCTTCATTACCGGTGCGACGATACCGGTCGATGGTGGCTTCTCCGCCTACAACGGAATTTGAGAGCGCAGGGAATTATTTAAGCACTAATACTTTACGTAAATGGAAGTCGTGGTACTGGATGCCGGATATAAGTCATACGACTTTGAAAAAGAGTTGTTCGGGAGAAACGGCTTCCAGCTAAAAATATACCCTACTTACCAGGGAGATAAGGCAGAGAAGAAATTATTTGCTGAAAATGCGGTCGGTATCCTGGTAAGGCATACCAAAATTGATGCAGATTTTCTGACCGGTCTGAAAAACCTCAAGGCCGTCGTACGTTATGGTGTGGGTTATGACAATGTGGATGTAAATGCTTGCACCAAATTTGGGATCAGGGCTGCCAACGTTCAGGGGTATGCCAACCATTCCGTCTCTGATCATGCGATGGCGCTGATGTTTTCATGCACACGTGCCATGTGGGATAGTAAATCACAATTGACAGAGAAATTTGCTACCCCACCGGTTCCTGATGTTTTTGAGTTGCATGATAAGACACTGGGAATTATTGGCTTGGGCCGAATCGGGAGTGAATTCTGCAGAAAGGCTGCTCCTTTGTTTCAAGCGGTTCTTGCAGCCGACCCCTACAAGCCTGATACCCATTTTCATCCATTGTCAGCAAGGAAAGTGGCTATGCAAGAGTTGCTTGAAAATTCTGATGTGATCAGCATTCATTGCAACCTCACGGCCGAAACGACCCATCTCCTGGATGAGGAGGCATTTTCACTGATGCAAAAAAAGCCTGTAGTGATCAATACCTCCCGTGGTGAAGTGATCAATGAAAAGGCATTGCTTCATGCGCTAAAATCTGGGAAAATACATAGCGCAGGGCTGGATGTCTATGAGAATGAACCGACAACAGACAACCAGGAAGAGCTAGTGAACCATCCCCGAACCATTTGCACCGGTCATTATGCCTGGTATTCAGACCGTGCAGCGATAGAACTTCAGCGACGAGCCGCCTTCAACCTGCTAAATTTTCTGACTGGAAAACCGGTGGAAGATTGTTTGAATCCATAATAAGTGATTAAACAGCAACGCCCGGATCTTCATCCAGGCGTTTTGTTTATATGGATTTTCGGATTACAGTACTTTATCCTTTTAACTTTATCCTTTACAGTGTCTTCGCTACCTCTACCTGTTCGAATGCCTCGATAAAGTCGCCCTCGTGTACATCGTTGTAGTTCTGGATATTCAGACCACACTCGTATCCTTTGGCAACCTCTTTAACGTCATCCTTGAAGCGCTTCAGCGATTCTAGCTCGCCGGTGAAGACGACGATACCGTCGCGGATCAGGCGCACCTTCGAGTTGCGGATGATCTTGCCATCGCGGACGATACATCCGGCAATGGTGCCCACCTTGGTAATCTTGAAAGCGGTAAGGACCTCTGCGGTTCCCTTGACCTCCTCCTTGATCTCCGGCGCAAGCATTCCCTCCATGGCCGACTTGATCTCGTTGATCGCGTCGTAGATGATGGAGTAGAGGCGGATATCGATCTCCTCCTTCTCGGCCAGTTTCCTGGCACTCATGGAAGGACGGACCTGGAATCCTACGATAATGGCGTTGGAAGCGGAGGCCAGCATGATGTCTGACTCGGTGATCTGACCGACCGCCTTGTGGATCACGTTGACCTGGATCTCGGTAGTCGAGAGTTTGATCAGTGAGTCGGACAATGCTTCGATCGATCCGTCCACGTCTCCCTTCACAATGATGTTCAACTCCTGGAAGTTGCCGATGGCAATCCTTCGGCCGATCTCGTCGAGGGTAATGTGTTTCTGGGTTCTAAGACCTTGCTCACGCTGCAGCTGTTCGCGTTTGTTGGCGATCTGGCGGGCTTCACGCTCGCTCTCCATGACGTTGAATT
>CAZVTL010000165.1:0-8981 GCA_964630075.1 uncultured Tangfeifania sp. | reverse complement strand
TGGGGAGGACCAAATCACCTCTTTCAGAATGGATGGCCTTCACCGGACCCATTCAGAAACTGAAGATGAAAAAGTTGTTGGTGAAAGGGTGATCGGCGGATACAGTGATTTCAGGTTCAACAGGTGGCGTTTTGGTTTGTTGTTTGCTTTACAGTATTTTGGACTACCAGTTTCAAAAGGAGATTTGCCATACAAAATACAATCCTTCGAGGGGAATACAAATAGCAACGTTGGGCTGGATTATCACTTGATATTTAATCAGCTTAGTTTATTTGGAGAGATTGGATTGTCCCAAAATCTGAAGCCGGCATTGGTCCATGGAATGGTTTGGAAAGCACATCCGCAATTTTCACTCTCCATGCTTTACCGCCATTTGGCTCCCGGCTTCCATTCAATCAATTCAGGAGTCTTTGCAGAAGGGAGTGGAGGACGGAATGAAATGGGTTATTTTGTCGCTGCGGAATATTGCCCCTTTTCAAAAGTTAAATTCAGTGGTCAGGCTGATCTCTTCTATTTCCCATGGCTAACCTATCAAACCAGTTCGCCATCCCAGGGCCGGACGATGGCTTTTCAGGCCGACTATGCCGTCAACCGAAACCTCAATCTTTATCTTCATGCCCGATTTGCTGCAAAGCCCGGGAAGATCCCTGGGGTTACAGGTGTCCCGGAACAATGGGACGATGCTGTATCAAAATGGAGACTGCATGGTGACTTAAAAGTGAATGAAAGCATTCAACTCAGATACAGATTGGAATATGTAAAGTATAACTCGGTGCGCAATGGGGAAGATGGGGTACTCCTGTTCCAGGACATTATCTATTCAGCCACCATGAATTTGAAATTGTGGTTTAGACTCACCGCCTACTTTACAGAGGGTTACGATTCCAGAGTCTATGCATACGAAAACGATTTGCTTTACTATTTCTCGATTCCCGAGTTTCATGGCAAGGGAGTAAGAAGCTACCTAAACTTGAAATGGTCCCCATTTAGAACCATGACCTTGTATTTCAAGGGAGGATATACCCTCAGGCAGGGAGTGGAAACCATGGGTTCAGGTAATGATGCAACGCCAGGGAACCATCGGTTTGATTTAAGAGGCCAATTGTGCCTTAAGTTTTAAGTAGCTTGAAAGGATTGAAGTGTCTGAATGGAAGAATCTATTTACCTTTTCAGACTTGTAAGCTCTTTAACCAGGAGAGCTATTGGCAGAGATGGTTGCGTTGACAAAGGTTAAAAATTTCTAAATAACGTTTCCGTTGGGTGATATTTTGTAACTTTGCCGGGACCAGGCAATGGGTTACTGACTTTATACGAAAGAAAATGCACTCCATGCTCAACTTTGATGATATTCGTCCCTATAGAAACGATGAATTCCCTGAGGTATTGTCACGATTACTGGAAGATCCGGTATTTCACAGGGTACTGATGAACAGCCTTCAAAAGGGAGAAGATGAGATTTTGATGATGAAGAAGACCATGAGGGCAGTAAAATCCATTGAGGTTTTTCAGGATCAGTTCATCGTTCCGGTAATCAACCAGATTTTAAACTCCAGCTCGAGAGGTTTGACCATGCAGGGTCTCGAAGAACTTGACAAATCACAACGCTATTTGTACATTTCCAACCACAGGGATATTATTTTGGATGCCGCGCTGATGAATGTAAAGATGCATGCCAGCGGTTTCAGTCCTACCGAGATAGCAATCGGCAGCAATTTGTTGATTTATCCCTGGATTAACGACCTTGTTCGAATCAATCGCTCCTTTATCGTGAAACGGAATATTCCTGTCAAGCAGATGTTGACCTCTTCCAAGCTTCTTTCCCATTACATCCGCCACATGATTACCAAAGGCAGCGATTCCATATGGATCGCCCAAAGAGAAGGACGCGCCAAAGATGGGAATGACTGGACACAACCAGCGTTGCTGAAAATGCTGAACATGTCAAACAACAATGACTTTTATGAGGGATTCAAGGAATTGCAGATCATACCAATGGCCATATCCTACGAGATTGAGCCTTGCGGAAATGAAAAAGTGTCAGAATTAAAGAAACGCCAGTTGGATCCAAATTTTCAGAAGACCGAAAAGGATGACCTGATGAGCATGGTAAGTGGATTAAGTAACCAAAAAGGACAGATTCATATTCAGTTTGGGAAGCAGATTGATGTGGATATTTTGCACCATATTGCCTCAGAACCTGGTACAAACGAACGACTGAAATTATTGGCTGAGCAAATAGACAGGGAAATTTACAAAAATTACAAGCTTTTCTCCAACAACTACATTGCTTATGACCTCTATTTTAAAACCAACAAATATGCAGACCGCTATGCCCGGGAGGAAAAGGAGTCGTTTCTTGAATTGACACACAGCCGGCTAAAGTTGGTCAACGAAGACATAGAAGATGCCATGATTCTTTGGCTGAAGATGTATGCGACACCTGTTTACAATTTTGAGAAACAGGTGCTTGGTGAAACAATGAACCGCCAAATCTAGTGGAAGAAAATTTGGCCAAAAACGATTAGCAGAAACAGAATAAAACCCGCAGTGGCATAGGGGTTGCTAAAATTTAAAGTATATCCGAATCCCATTCTTTTTGGTACAAAAACCCTCGGATCGGCCTTGTTAAAATAGAAAATTCCCCATTTGTAATTCTTGTAGTTACCCGTAGGGTCATCTATTTGATCCATCCCAAATCGTTAAATGTTCAACAATTTTTCGCTAAGAGCGACCAGGGTCTCTTTTTTGTCGTTGGTATTGACCAATACTGAAATGTTGTGACGGCTTCCACCATAGGAAATCATTCGAATTGGGATGTTGTCCAACGCGATGAATACTTTTGAAGCAAATCCTTTCTCCTCGGCTATCATGTTGCCTACAATGCAGACAATCGTCTGGTTCTTATCCACTTCAACGTCTCCATACTCTTTCAATTCGTTTACGATCTCTTCCAGGTGTTTGGGATTGTCGATGGTGACAGATACTGCAACTTCGGAAGTGGTTACCATGTCAACAGAAGTCTTGAAATATTCAAAAATCTCAAAAATATTTTTCATGAATCCATAGGCATTCAACATCCTTCCGGACCTTATTTTGATAGCTGTAATACCATCTTTTGCTGCAACTGCCTTTATACCAGCCCCTTTGCTTTCACCTGTAATCAGCGTCCCTGGATCAGGCGGATTCATGGTATTTTTTAACCTGACTGGTATGTTGTTGTTTTTGGCGGGTAGCACAGTTTGTGGATGCAAAATCTTCGCTCCAAAATAGGCTAGCTCTGCAGCTTCGTTGAAGGAGAGCAGATCAACCCTCTTGGTGTTGCTGACAAACCGCGGATCGTTGTTGTGAAAACCATCGATGTCAGTCCAGATCTGAACCTCGCTACTGTTGATGGCAGCTCCGATTAGCGTTGCTGTATAGTCAGAACCTCCCCGTTGAAGATTGTCAATCTCTCCAAGCTCATTTTTGCATATAAAACCTTGGGTAATGTAATAATCTGCTTTGGGTTGAGTCGTTAGGATTTCATTCAGCTTTTGTTTGATGAAACGGCTGTCCGGCATTTTATCCGAGTCGATCTTCATAAATTCCAATGCAGGAAGCAAAAGCGCATGATACCCCTCTTCTTGCATAAGTAGGGTGAAAAGAGCCGTAGAGATTAACTCTCCCTGAGCCAAAATGGCTCTTTCGCCGGCTTCAGTAAAACTGCCCGTCGTAAACGATTTGATAAAATCAAAATGCTCTTCCAGGACTTTCTTGCCCTGTTCCTTCATTTCAATACTCTTGTACAGGTCAAAAACGACGTTGTAATACTTCTTTTCGAGAATACTAATTTGAGTAAGAGCCGATTCCTTGTTCTTCTTGGTAAGGTAATCGGATATTTCCACCAAGCTGTTGGTGGTGCCCGACATCGCAGACAAAACAACCATCTTCTGTTTCCCATCAGTGATCAATTTCATCACTGACCTCATATTTTCAATGGAACCTACTGAAGTCCCCCCAAATTTATATACTTCCATCTTAAAAACTTTAACTGGTTCACCTTACAGATCGACAAAAATAAGAATAAAATAGGGTTTTGTACCTTGGGAATTATTTTTAATCAATATTTCAACTTACGAATTGTAAGCAACAATTTTCTATCTAACTATTTGACCAGTTTTGAGATAGATCTAAATTCGCTTGCCGATGAAGACCGTGTTAATTCAAAAAGGATGGATTCGACAGTTGAAATCAAGATTCCCTCCTGATTGAAGCGGTTCAGGGCCGTATGTTTTTCACTTAACTCCCTTGAACTGATGCAATCAACAATGACAACTGGTTCATAACCTTCTGTTTTTAGGTCTATGGCCGTTTGTAAAATGCAAACATGCGATTCGATACCACAAATCAGGACACTCCATTTGCCGGATTCTGCCAGAGAATTACGGAAAATGGCTTCGTCCAGAGCGCTGAAACTACTCTTTTCAATGTAGGTAAATGGTTGAATTAATGAACTTATTTCAGGGATTGTTGGTCCAAGTCCCTTTGAATACTGTTGTGTGACCTTCAACGGAATGTTGAGCATCTGTAATCCTTCAATCAGCTTGATGCAATTGGTCATGAGTGCCTCTTTTTCGGCTATGACCGGGAAGAGTTTTTCTTGCAGGTCTACAATCAAACCGATGCTATTTTCTCTGCAAATTCGCATGATAAGGTTTTTTTAATTTTACAATACTATAAATGATGATGGTACAATTCAGTACAGCAATGCAACAATTCAAATTAATTGTTTTGATTGCTTGTTTCAGCGTATTTTCTGCGCTTTAAGATGAAATAATCCCAAAGAATACTTCTATCCGTGAGTAGCATGACAGTTGAAATCGCTTTGGATTGGAAAATGACTCTTCTTTTTCTTATCAGCCGCGGTAGTGCCCCATAGAACTTAAGATGGGCAGAAAGCACCTTGATGAAAGAGCTGAATTCACCTTTGAAAAGGAATACTGCTGCCGCTAAACCATCCAGTATCATTCTCGCTGGTAGTTTGAAGACCAATTGCTTTCCAGGAAGGTTTTTAAACAACAAAAAAAGATTGTTTCTGAAATTAAGGTGTATTTTAAGCGGATTGTTGTAATTGAGGGTGCCGCCTCCAAGGTGATATACCACTGAATCAGGGCAAATATAGACTTTATGACCCAAATGTTGAGCCCGCCAGCAAAGATCAATCTCCTCCATATGTGCCCAAAAATCAGCATCAAAGCCATTGCATTGTCGCCATATATTTGTTCGGATCATCATGCATGCTCCCGAAGCCCAGGATGTTTGAGTGGTGTCATTGTATTGTCCCATGTCCTTTTCAACAACCTGCAAGATTCTGCCCCTGCAATAAGGATAGCCAAAGCGGTCAATAAAACCACCCGCAGCACCCGCATATTCGAACTCTTCAGGCCGGTTAAGATTCAGAATCTTGGGTTGACAAATGCCGATGCTTGAATTATTTTCCATTAATGAAAGCATGGGTGCCAACCAGTTTGGGGTTACTTCAACATCCGAGTTGAGCAAAAGCAGATAGTCAGACGACACTGCTTCCA
This sequence comes from uncultured Tangfeifania sp., assembly GCA_964630075.1. Lineage (GTDB taxonomy): Bacteria > Bacteroidota > Bacteroidia > Bacteroidales > Prolixibacteraceae > CAINVV01. The sequence goes on along the minus strand of CAZVTL010000165.1, from coordinate 3,414 downwards.
GGGCATGGTTGTACCCTGCTGCAAAACCAAAATTTTGGTTGAGCGGAAGATATTGAACAGTGGGGAAGAGTGTCTCAACTACCTGCTGGCTATCATCTGTCGATCCATTGTCAGCGACAATGATTTCCACATGGCCATGGGAATTGGCAACTACCGATGGTAGAAACCTTTTCAGAAAACTACTGCCATTCCAGTTTAAGATCACAACAGATATCTTCTTACCACTACTCATTTCAGCTTAACCTTTCCCCTTTAACCTTTACCCTTTATACTTTACCCTTTTTCCTTTACCCTTTTTCCAACTACTCCCTCTTGTGTTTCCAGCGTTTGTGGGTCCACAACCAAAGTTCAGGACATTCTACAATCATTGCCTCAATTTTTCGTGTTGCCTTTTCGGTAATTTCATAGGGTTCGGTATCGCTGGCATGCTCAGCAATCAGTGAGAATTCAAGGCGATTGTACCCTCTCTTAAGTTTTCTAATGTTGCAAAAAAGGACCACCGCATTTAGTTTCCTTGCAACTTTTTCAGTCCCTGTAACAACAGCAGTCTCCTGGTTGAGAAAAGTTGTCCAATAATGAATTTCGCACTTCCGGGGGGTCTGGTCCATCAAAAATACCGATGCTGAGGCTATTGAATTGTTTTGATCCGCGACAAGCTGCCGGTAAGTCTGTGATCTTTCCAATGGGACAATGCCAAATCTGGCTCGCATCTTGTAGTAAAAAAGATCAAAGCTTTTGTTGGTTAGCTTTTTGTAGATAACGTAGCCCGTGTATTTTGAATTCAATGGCCAGCTGCAATTCCATTCCCAATTGTTGTAATGTCCCATGGCAAGAATTACCGGCCGACCCGCACCAAGATAATTTTCCAGTAGCTCCTGGTTGTAAAGTGTTAGTCTTTTTTTGATCTCCTTTTCGGAAATTCTATCATAGTAAAGGGTTTCAATGATGCTGTCACAGAAATGACGGTAAAATTTCCGCGCAATCTTTTGAATTTCGAGTTTCGATTTTTGCGGAAAGGAGTTGTAAAGGTTGGTGTATACCACATTGCGCCGGTATCTTACAATGTGGTATATGAACAGGAAGAAAAGATCTGAAACAACATAATGGAATCTGAGCGGGAATAGCTGAATGATCCAGGTAATTGCCCGCAGAAGATAATATCCTGCATTTGCCCTTGTTTCCATCTTATTGGCAATAATTTTTTGCTACGATGGATTTGAATTCATCGTAAAAGTTGTTGTTGGTCGCGATGATTTCTCCCCCAAATAGAAAATTGTTATTTCCACTGAAATCAGTCACCTTTCCTCCTGCCTGCTTCAATATAATCACCCCAGCCGCAATATCCCATGGACTTAATCCAGTCTCCCAGAATGCCTCAAATCGTCCGGCTGCAACATAGGATAAATCGGTCGCAGCGGATCCCAGTCGCCTGATTCCTTGGGAGTGTACCATCAGATGTTGGATGGTCTTGACAAATGCGTCGCTGTTTTTAACTTCGCCATAGGGGAACCCAGTCACGACAAGAGCTTCAACAGAGGTGGACGCATCAGAAACATGGATCTCTTTCCCATTGAGCATGGCTTTGCTCCCCTTCCATGCATAGAAACACTCATCCCGGGTGATTTCATAAACGACACCCAAAATTACCTCATCATCTTCCATCAGTCCAATACTTACAGCAAATGGTGGAGCACCATGGATGAAATTGGTCGTCCCATCCAGGGGATCAATGACCCAGCGGTATTTCTCACCTGCATCGAAAGCGGTACCCTCCTCCGTGATGAAACCCGAAGCCGGCAACAATTTTCGGAGTCCTTCCACAATCATCACTTCTGCCTTTTTGTCTACATAAGAGACAAAGTTGGCCTTCCCTTTTAGCTCCACAAGATTCAGGTCAAAATTGACCCTTTCACCGGCAATAAAAGCACCGGCACTTTTTGCTATTTCGATGACCGATTGGCACAGTTTTTCCAAATCCATAATTTTTAATGCAAAAGTAGTGATAATAGGTGGGGCAACAATATTGCAACTACAGTAATTCACCGGCTACCAGACCATTTTCCTTCAGGTGACTCAATCTGACAAGCCGGGTAGTGTTCAGTAAATCAGGTTGGTATGGAACCTCAACTTTGATGTAATTTTCAGTCCATCTGGTTGATGTTTTATTTTGATGTTGATTTTCAAAAAGTACGTTTGAAATCCTTCCAAGGTTGTTGAGGTAAAAAGTCCGCAACTTCATTTCTGAAAGTTGGATGAGTTTTTGTGTCCTGCTTTTGCGCTCTTCAATGGGAACCACCCCGGAAATGGACAATGCCCTGGTGTTCGCTCTGGCAGAATAGGGAAATGCATGAAGTTGTGAAACATCCAGTTGCGCGATGAAACGATAGGATTTGTCAAACAATTCCGCATGCTCACCGTTCATGCCGGCAATAACATCCACCCCTACAAAGGCGTGTGGGATTTGCCGCTTGATGGATTCTACCCGCTGCTGAAAAAGGGAGGTGGTGTAACGTCTTTGCATCAACTGCAAAACCTCATCGCTTCCTGCCTGCAAAGGGATATGAAAATGTGGCGCAATTCTTTTCGAATTGGCTACCAATGAAATGATCTCATCACTCAACAGATTGGGCTCAACGGAACCTATTCTGATTCGCACCAGCTCATCTGTTCGGTCAAATGCTTTTAACAAATCCAGGAATGACTCATTGGTACTTCTTCCAAAATCTCCGATATTGACTCCGGTTAGGTTGATCTCCCGGATGCCTTGAGCTGAAAGTTTCCTGGCTTCCCTGATTACCATTTCAATGGAAGGATTTCTGCTCTTACCTCTGGCCAGTGGGATGGTGCAGTAGGTGCAAAAATAGTTGCATCCATCCTGTACTTTCAGGAAACTTCGGGTACGGTCACCAAATGAGGAGGACGGCTGAAACTCATTGATATCCTTGAAACTACAGCCATGAACCTCACTGGTAGTATGCTTTTCGAGATTTTCAAGATATTTCGTAATGTTGAATTTGTCGTTCCCTCCAAGAATCAAGTCAACACCTGCGATGGTTGCAGCCTCATCCGGCTTCAATTGGGCATAACAACCGATAACCACTACGAAGGCTGCTGGATTCTGGCGTGTTGCTTGCCTGATCATTGCCCTGCTCTTCTTGTCTGCCGAATCTGTGACTGAGCAAGTGTTGATGACATAAACATCTGCTGATTCCGTGAAAGCTACCCTTGCAAACCCCTGCTCCAGGAATGAACGGGCAATGGTAGAAGTTTCTGAGAAATTAAGTTTACAACCCAGTGTACCAAACGCGACTTTTTTATCAGTATAGATCATACATCAATTAGAGTCAGCAAAAGTATAGATTAGTTTGAAATGTTTGAAATGTTTGAAATGTTTGAAATGTTTGAAATGTTTGA
>CAZVTL010000164.1:7220-8992 GCA_964630075.1 uncultured Tangfeifania sp. | reverse complement strand
AAAATATTGGCATTGGTGACATCTTTCAGCTGCCGCAATTGGATTCGCTGAACTACGTTTCGTAATTCGAAATTAAATAAATGATGAGCTGATGGATTTATTCTCGAAGACCCGCTGAATCACATCCGCAAAAAGTGGGGCGCAGGAGAGTACGGTAAATTTAGAGGTTTTGGCGCGCATCGGGATGGTATCGGTAAGCAGAATTTCATCGAGTGCAGAGGCTTCCAGCCGTTCAATGGCAGAGCCGGAAAGCACGGCATGGGTGGCGCAGGCGCGAACCGAACGGGCACCCTTGGATTTCATCAGATCGGCAGCTTTTGCGATGGTTCCGCCGGTATCAATGATGTCGTCGATGATGATGACATCCTTGTTTTCCACCTCCCCGATAAGGGTCATGGAGTCGATCAGGTTGGCCTTTGACCTGGTTTTGTGGCAGATCACCATGTCGGTACCCAGATGTTTGGCAAAAACATTGGCTCTTTTGGTGCCACCTGTATCGGGTGAGGCGATTACGATATCCTTCAGGCCCATTTGGTTGATGTAGGGGATAAACATGGCCACCGCACTGAGGTGATCGACAGGTACATTGAAAAATCCCTGAATTTGATCGGCGTGCAGGTCCATGGTAATCAACCGGTCAATGCCGGCAACAGAGAGCATGTCGGCGATCAGTTTGGCTCCGATCGAAACCCGCGGACGATCCTTGCGGTCCTGGCGGGCAAAGCCAAAATAGGGCATCACGGCAATTACCTTGTAGGCGGAGGCCCTTTTGGCAGCATCCACCATGAGTAAAAGTTCAAGCAAATTGTCAGCGGGAGCAAAGGTCGACTGGATAATAAAGGTGTAGGATCCCCGGATGGTCTCTTCGTAACAGGGTTCAAATTCTCCGTCAGCAAAACGTGGGCAGGAAGATTTTCCAAGTTCCATACCGGCATTTTCAGCTATTTTCTCGGATAGATACCTTGATTCATTACCTGTGAAGAGCTTGATGGTTGCTGGCATAATCTTTCGTTTTGCAGGGTGAGGATGGATTTCCGGTGACAAAAATAAAAAAAATCTGCTGTCGCAAAGGTCAATAATTTGGCTGTTCCACCAAAAACTTATCAGATATTTGTTAATAAGATAAGAGATTCAAATTGCCATTGCCTTCAGTATAATGTAATTATTTGGCCGCAGCGGTTGATAATGTGCTGGCAATGAAATCCAGCAAATCATCTCTTCCTATTCCTTTTTCAGCAGAAGTAACAAAGATTTGAGGAAGCTCTTCCCAACTCTTTAGCATCTCTTCCCGGTATACCTCAAGGTTTTTTTCAATCGCCTGTTTCCCGATTTTGTCGGTTTTTGTAAAGACCATCACGAATGGTATCTCATTTTCTCCCAACCAGTTCATGAAATCCAGGTCGTTCTGCTGCGGATCGACACGGATGTCCAAAAGTACCATGACACAAAAGAGGTTTTCGCGTTCCAGCATGTACCTGCGGATGAACTTGATCCACTTTTCACGACTCGAGCGCATTACTTTGGCATACCCGTATCCGGGAAGGTCGACCAGGAACCATTCGTCGTTCACGATGAAATGGTTGATCAGCCGGGTTTTACCTGGTTCGGACGAGGTTTTTGCCAGGTCCTTCTTCTCCATCAACATGTTGATGAGGGAAGATTTTCCGACATTGGATCTTCCGATAAAGGCAAATTCAGGCTTGTTACTTACCGGACAAAGCCCAGGATCGGTATTGCTTATGACGAATTCGGCGCTCTTGATCAACATGACA
>CAZVTL010000164.1:0-7210 GCA_964630075.1 uncultured Tangfeifania sp. | reverse complement strand
GGATTATAAGATTTTGAAATTATGATGTTTAGGGCTATAATATGTAATACATAGCTTATAACTCATAACTAATAACTAATCGATGTATACTTCAATCAATTTTGTCTCTTCTCCGTTGGCTGGTTTCAAGACGAAATTTTCAATGGAAGCGGGTACCAGGAGCGTTTCACCTTTTTGAACAGTGACGGATGCCTCTTCCCAGTTCAGACTGTAACTGCCTTCCAGACAGAGGTAGATCACGAAGGTATCAAACTTGCTGAAATCGCGCTCGGTCTCTTGGGTGAAGTGCAGTAAATTGGTGGTAAAATAGTCGCACCTTGCCAGTTCAACCGGAGTGTTTAACAAGGGTACATAATCTGTAGTTCCCTGTTTGTGGTGGTTGAAATTGATCGCATCCAAGGCAAGTTCTGTGTGCAGTTCGCGGGGTTGTCCCTTGTCGTCCACCCGGTTAAAATCGAATATTCGGTAAGTGACATCTGAGGTCTGCTGGATCTCCGCTACGACGATTCCCTTGCCAATGGCATGTACCCTTCCTGCTGGAATAAAGAAGACGTCTCCCTTCTTCACCGGATCATATTGCAGCAGGTTTTCGAGTTTGTCATTTTGCAAGGCAATCAGGTAGCTGTCGCGGTCGATCGTCCGGTTGAATCCCGAGATCAACTCAGCACCCTCGTCGGCCTGGACAACATACCACATCTCTGTCTTGCCATAGGCGCCATGCCGCTCCTTCGACAATGCATCATCCGGATGTACCTGGATGGAGAGCTTGTCACCGGCATCGATGTATTTGATCAGCAAAGGAAACTCAGTGCCAAACTGATCATACACTTTTTCTCCCACCAATTCCCCCATGTAAACTTCAATCAGCTCCTCCAGGCTGTTTCCCTTTAGAAATCCATCGGCAACGACAGATACATCATCCTGCACGCCTGACAGTTCCCAGGACTCACCGCACCGGGGCATGCTGTAATTTTTGTTCAGCAGTGCAGGTAATTTATTCCCTCCCCAGATGCGCTCCTTGTAGATGGGCCTGAATTTTAGCGGATATAAGTTTTTCATATTTGATGCATTTGTGTTTCATTAAATAAGTGCCTAAAGTGAACTAAAGTGACTAGAGTGCCTAAAGTATTTAGGAACCAGCTAATTTTGTGGTTGTTATGTTTTAAAAATTTGGAGTTCCATCATTCCCTAAGTCCGTCCCTCTGTCTCTCCGTCATTTTAGTCCCTCCGTCATTCCATATAATCAACCACGGCCCGGTCTACTGTATTGGCACGAACCAAAGCAACGACTTTCAGGTGTTCCGGGTGGTCGCGGTAGGTCAGGAAATCCTCCTTTGATTCGAACCGGGTAATCAGGCTTATATCAAAGGAGGGGCCATTTAACTCGAAGTTGCTGCCGACTTCCAGGTATTTTAGTTCGGTAATTTTTTCCTTGAGTTCCAGCAGTGCCTGACAGATCTGCTCCCTGGCCTCTGTTTTTTGCTGATCGTTCTGAAAATCTTTGAGTTTGAAAAGTACGATATGGTTAAACATGACAATTTGATTGGGTTGAGATTGCAAAAATAGCAGATATTCTGCATTTTGCCTTACTTTTTAGAACTTCTGTGGGGGAAGGTGGGTGAATTTTACGCTATCTTTGTATAAAAGCCAAAAGTACTCTTGTATGAGCATGCTGATCATTGGAATCGCCGGAGGGACTGGATCCGGAAAGACTACCGTTGTCAATAAAATTATAGAACGGCTCGCTGAAAAGGATGTGACCATCATGTCTCAGGATGCCTATTACCGAGACAACAGTCAATTGCCACTGGAAGAGCGTCAAAAGATAAATTTTGACCATCCTGATTCCCTGGAGTTTGAACTCCTGGCAGAAAATATCCGCAGACTGAAAAAGGGGGAGACCATCCAGCAGCCGATCTACTCCTACCTCACCTGTACCCGCGCAAACGAGACGACCACGATTGTCCCGCGCAAGGCCATCATCGTAGAGGGAATTCTCTGCCTTTGGCCCAAAGAGCTGCGCAAGTTGATGGACATCAAAATATTTGTGGATTGTGAAGCGGATGTAAGGTTATCCCGCGTCATCCAGCGCGATCTGGTGGAAAGAGGCAGGGATGTTCATACAGTTTTGAAAAGGTACGAAGATACTGTCAGACCAAGCCACCTGCAGTTTATCGAACCAACCAAACGTTATGCGGATATCATTGTTCCGGAAGGGGGCAACAACATGGTGGCCATCGACATCATTACCCAATACATTGAAAAACATCTGAATGACCATCCGTAACCCATTCGAAACTATTGAATAATAGTTCAATTCAAGGTATTTCATTCTTATAAATCTCTAATTTCATAGTTATGCTCGACAGACTCCAACCCGAACATGTTCTATATTTGGATATAGAGACCGTACCGCAGGTAGAAAAACTGGCTGACTTGCCCGAAAAATACCAAAAGCTCTGGTGCCGCAAAGCAGAGACCATGGCCAAAGATGGGGAGAGTGCTGAAAAACTTTTCGAAAGGGCTGGGATCTATGCAGAATTTGGTAAGATTGTCTGTATTTCATGTGGAACCATCTACCGCAGAGGAAACAAAAGAATCTACCGCGTAAAATCCTTTTACGGCACCGATGAGGTGGTTTTGTTGAAGGAATTTTTGGTGATGCTCGAGAAATTCATGGCCAATCCTGCGCACCGGCTCTGTGCCCACAACGGACAGGAGTTTGATTTTCCCTATATTGCCCGAAGGGTATTGATCAATGGATTAAAGTTGCCATCTATTTTGGACATTGCCGGGGCCAAGCCCTGGGAGGTTCGGGATTATCTGCTGGATACCATGCAGCTGTGGAAGTTTGGTGATTACAAGCACTATACCTCCCTCGATCTTTTGTGTACCATCTTCGACGTGCCAACACCAAAGGATGACATCGACGGAAGTCAGGTTGCTGGAGTCTATTACCGGGAGGGGGACCTGGAACGAATTGCCCGCTACTGTGAAAAGGATACCCTGGCTGTAGCCCAAATCCTTTTGAGATTCAAGGGGGAACCTTTGATTGAACCCGAAAATTTCGAAATTGTACAGTAGGGGAGTTTTGTTATTTTTGTACCGAAATAGGCGATGAGCAATAACTAGCGTTTGCAGTAAAATATAATTATCACGCAAAGATCGCAAAGTAAACCGCAGAAAACGCAAAGTAAATAAATTTGATATTACAATTTCTTTGCGTGCTTTGCTAAACCTTTGCGATCTTTGCGTGATAATTTTTAAGTATTTAAATATTATTCGTTGTTTATATATATTTAAAAATCAGCATTATAATAAATTTTCAATTGTCTATTGACAATTTTTAAATAAATATCTTTCAGTTATGCCTACAGTTGTCAGCGGAATAAGATCGACAGGAAACCTTCACCTTGGGAACTATTTTGGAGCGGTGAAGAACTTCATCGAGATGCAGCACCATCACGATGCCTATTTTTTTATTGCCGACCTACACTCCCTAACCACCCATCCTGTGCCCGACCATCTTTATGGCAATGTGAGGCAAGTATTGGCCGAATACCTTGCTTGTGGTATCGATTCTGAAAAGGCAACCGTATTCATCCAAAGTGATGTGCCAGAGGTTTCTGAACTCTACCTTTTGATGAACATGAATGCCTATCTAGGCGAGCTGGAGCGTACCACCTCCTTCAAGGACAAGGCGCGTCAGCAACCCGACAATGTAAATGCAGGATTGCTTACCTATCCTGTTCTAATGGCAGCAGATATCATTATCCACAAGGCGCATCTCGTTCCGGTGGGCAAGGACCAGGAGCAGAATCTGGAGATGGCCCGTACTTTTGCCCGCCGCTTCAACCGGATGTACAATGTTGATCTGTTCCCAATTCCCCGTCCTTATGTGTTTGAGGGGAAAGATATGGTTAAGATACCTGGACTGGATGGTTCCGGCAAAATGGGTAAATCGGAAGGAAATGCCGTTTCATTGGCCGATAGTCCACAGGAGATCCGCAAAAAGGTGATGAAGGCGGTTACTGACAGTGGTCCGACTGCTCCAAACCAGCAAAAGCCGGAGGTGATTCAAAATCTTTTCACCTTGATGGAGGTCGTTTCGACACCTGATGTGGTTGCCCACTTTGATCATGCCTGGAATAACTGTTCTATCCGCTACGGTGATTTGAAAAAACAGCTGGCAGAAGACATCATCCTTTTTACAACCCCGATTCGCGAAAAGATTGAGATGTTGCTGGCAGATGACCAGTATCTCTCCAAGGTTGCCCGATTGGGAGCCGATAAGGCCCGAGAATCTGCCTCCCGCACGCTCAATGAAGTAAGGGCTGTGATAGGGGTGAAGAAATTCTATTGACAGGCATTCGTTCGTTTAATCTGCAAGAGGGGGAGACTTGGAGACTAAGGGACTAAGTGATGGGGAGAATGGAACTCCTGAATTTTGAAACTATGAAACGGGGAAACAGAGAATAGGATGGTACCGAAATACTTTCGGCACTCTAGTCACTTTCGTTCACTTTAGGCACTTTTCGATAAAAACATAAATATATGATTAAAGAGATTCCGGTTAAATACGACCCGACAACCATCGAAGACAAATGGTACAGCTACTGGATGGAGCAAAACTTCTTCCACTCAGAGCCTGATGAGCGTGAGCCCTACACCATTGTGATTCCTCCTCCCAATGTGACGGGAGTGCTCCACATGGGACACATGCTCAACAATACCATCCAGGATGTTCTGGTTCGCCGTGCCCGGATGCTTGGCAAAAATGGCTGTTGGGTGCCGGGAACGGACCATGCCTCGATTGCTACGGAGGCCAAGGTAGTCGACAAACTGCTAAAGGAGGGAATCCGCAAGGATAGTCTGACGCGTGACCAGTTCCTGGAGCATGCCTGGGAGTGGACCCACAAACACGGGGGAATCATCCTCGAGCAACTGAAAAAACTTGGCGCCTCCTGCGACTGGCAAAGAACCGCCTTCACCATGGACGAAGTGCGTTCTGCCTCTGTTATCCGGACCTTTCTTGATCTCTACAACAAGGGATATGTTTACCGTGGGGTAAGGATGGTCAACTGGGATCCGGCTGCGAAAACCGCACTTTCTGATGAGGAGGTGATCTACCGTGAAGAGCAGTCAAAACTGTATTATGTCCGGTACCTGGTAGAAGGAACTACCGATCAATATATTACGGTTGCGACGACCCGTCCCGAAACAATTTTGGGAGATACGGCGGTTTGCGTCAATCCTGCGGATGAACGTTTTACCCATCTTGTAGGCAAACGGGTGCTGGTGCCATTGGTCAACCGCAGTGTTCCGGTCATCCAGGATGATTATGTGGAAATGGATTTTGGTACTGGTTGCCTGAAGATTACTCCTGCCCATGATACCAATGACTATGAAATTGGTAGCAGACACAACCTGGAGGTCATAGACACCTTCAACGATGACGGTACTTTGAGTGAAAAGGCCCAGCTTTTGGTAGGAGTGGACCGGTTCGAAGCGCGCAAGCAGATCATTCCGATGCTGGAAGCCGCCGGAAACCTGGTCAAAATAGAAGATTACAACAACAAGGTGGGCTATTCAGAGCGGACCCATGTCCCAATTGAGCCGAAACTTTCGGCCCAGTGGTTCCTCAGGATGACCGATCTGGCCAAGCCGGCATTGGAGGCGGTGGAGAGTGACGCCATCCGCTTTTATCCTGCAAAATTCAAGAACCTTTACCGTCACTGGATGGAGAACATCAAGGACTGGTGTATCTCCCGTCAGCTTTGGTGGGGGCATCGTATCCCCGTTTATTATCTTTCGGACGGATCTTTTGTGGTCGCAGAAACCGAATCGAAGGCACTGGAATTGGCAAGAGTTAAAACAGGTAATCCAGATTTGGCATTCGACGCATTGCGGCAAGATGAAGATGTGCTCGATACCTGGGCCTCCTCGTGGCTCTGGCCCATTTCAGTATTCGAAAAGGAGGATCCTGCCGATACTTGCGACCTGGATTATTACTATCCTACCAACGATCTGGTAACTGCTCCGGAAATTATCTTCTTTTGGGTAGCCCGGATGGTCATTGCCGGATATGAGTACAAAGGCACATTGCCATTTAAAAATGTCTATTTTACCGGAATTGTCCGGGACAAGCTGCGGCGGAAGATGTCCAAATCATTGGGCAATTCGCCCGATCCACTCGATCTGATTGCCAAATATGGAGCAGATGGAGTAAGGGTTGGTATGCTCCTCTGCTCTCCTGCCGGGAATGATATACTCTTCGATGAGTCGCTGACCGACCAGGGCAGAGGCTTTCTGACCAAGGTTTGGAACTCCTTCCGGCTGATCAACGGCTGGGAGGTTAATGCATCCATTCCTCAACCGGAACATTCCCGCTTGGGGATGGAGTGGTTCAGGGCCAAGCTTGATGAGGCCATACTGACGATGGACGATCATTTCGAAAAATACAGGTTAAATGATGCCTTGCTAACCATTCATGCTACCATTCGCGACGAATTTTCTGGATGGTTGCTCGAAATCATCAAGCCTGCCTATCAGCAACCAATTGATGCAAAGAGTTATGCAGAAGTCATCGAGGTGCTGGACACATTGCTCAAATTGTTGCATCCGTTCATGCCCTTTATCAGTGAGGAGATCTGGCAATTGACCGGAGAACGCAAAGCCGGTGAATCGATCATGATGGCATCCTGGCCAAAAGCATTGGCACCGGGCAATGATTTATGTGAAAAATTTGAGGTGGTAAAAGAGTTGGTTTCAGGTATACGCAGTATCCGTAAGGAGAAAAATATTGCCTCCAAAGAGGAAATTGAACTCTATATCATTCCAGGTGAGAAAGGTTATGTTGCTGAATTTAATCCGGTTGTTGAAAAGCTAGGCAATATCTCAAAATTGGAAGTACGCACTGAAGAGGTGGAGGGTGCTGCCAACTTCATGGTGAAAGCAACTGCCCTCTACATTCCCTTTGCCGGAAATGTGGATGTTGAGGCTGAAATTTTCCGGATGCAAGAGGAGCTGGACTACAACAGGGGATTTCTCGAAACAGTCGTTAAAAAGCTGAGCAACGAGAAATTTGTCGGAAGTGCACCGGTCAAAGTAGTCGAGATTGAGCGAAAGAAGCAGGCTGATGCAGAAGAGAAAATCAAGATCCTGGAGGAGCGCATATCCGCATTGAAGTAATTGAGGCATGCAGTATGGG
>CAZVTL010000163.1:0-9002 GCA_964630075.1 uncultured Tangfeifania sp. | reverse complement strand
TAAACTGCCCTACCAGGGCAGAAATCTCCTTTCTCAAAGAGAGTAGACTGTTCTCGATCAAATCCTTGCGAAATCCCTTTTCACCCAGGTCCAGCACCTTCTCCATGGAGATTATTCTGGACAAGGCTTGTCCCAATTCAACCATCTTGCGCTGTGGCAGTTCAAAGTTCAGGTCGAAATCGAGCAACTCCTTCAAAAATCCGGTCGCCTTCCCGGTCAGATTATTGGAACTTAAGAATTGATAGAGGTTGGATTCTTTGGCTTGCTTCATCTGCTTGACCACTGCATCCGAAATTTGGGAGTAGAGCATGTCGTTCGAACCTTCAAATATCTGGAAAGGCCGGCTGTCCGTGATCCCCCTTCCGCCAATGTGACTCAACCGGTATGCCTTGGCACCCACCAGTTGAACCAGTGATTGTGCCGCATTTTGCATCAGATCCGTCACATAACTCTTCACTGCGTTGGCCTCTACCCCACTGGTGGAGAGATCGTTCTCAATTCCGGCCTTTTCACTGCTGCTTGCGCACATGGCTGAGGCAATGGTATAGGAGGATTGCAATTCAGTCAATCGATATTGTACCTGATCATATGCTACCAGATTTTTCCCGGATACCGAACGGTCCCTGGTGTGGGCCAAAGCTTCATCCAGCATGCGCTGAATAAACCCAAGTGCCATCCCCGGAAACTGGAGCCTGCTGCGGTGGAGGAGATCCAAAAGCAGTTTGATTCCGGTTGAATGAGGCTGTAAACGGTACATCAGCGGAACTTCTACATCAATTTTGTTCCGTCCGTAGGGGATTTGATAGAGTCCAAGGTTGTCAAAAAACTCTTCAACCACAATTTGCTGACCCTGTTGGTTGACATCGCAGAGGAAAAAATCGATGTCCCGTTTCAACTCTCCGTTTTTCATCTGTTCGCGGGCAGTAAGCAGCCAGAAATCTGCCCAGCCCGTCAATCCGGCCCAGTGTTTGGTGCCCTGGATGTTGTAGGATTCGCCGGAAGAGGTAAAGGAGGTCTGCATGTTCAGCGCGTCACTCCCATGACCCGGCTCGGTAATCATCAATCCACCCATATTTTGGGCCTTCATGAACCGGTCAAACACCATGGCCTTGGTCTCGGCTGTACCATATTTGGCCAATGGCTGGAGAAAAAGCGCCGAATTTATCCCAAGGGTGAGCGATAGTGCCAAAGACTCGTAGGATGCTGCGGAGAGCAGTGCCAGAATCTCTTCCACTTTACCTCCGCGCCCTCCAAACTCTTCCGGAATATTTACCGACAACGGATTGCCCGACATGACCTCGCGCATCACAAAAGGCGGCATGCCCCGGTTGGTGCTCAACTGATCAATATCGGCCCTTACCCGGTAAGCATGTCTGCTCCTGAGTCGGAAATCTTCCAGAAAAATGTCAAATGGAATCGCTTGGTTGGATGCATCGTTAATACCCATTGTAGTTTTTTAATTGATTTTTTGCAAACTGGCCATGTTTACTATCTATTTACACACAAATGACCAGTTTATTTCGGCTCGTAAAATGTTTCTAAATCATGTGATATCTTTAGTTTGAACGGTTTATTTGGAGTTTAGTTGCATAAAAAAGGTTATTTTTAAACAAAAATTCTAATCAATCTCTCAAACAATGTCAGAAAATCAAAAGAAAAATTTAAGCCGGCGTTCCTTTTTTGGAACTTCGGTGATGGGTGCTGCAGGTGTAGCACTCTTACCAGGAATTGTAACAAGCTGTGAAACAAAATCTTCAACACCACCAGCAGATGTCAGGTTGGGTTTTATCGGAATGGGCAGGCAGGCCATGTTTCTGTTGAACGGTTTTATGCAGATACCGGGTGTTGAAGTCGTTGCAGGATGCGATGTTTATGGCATCAAACGCAAAAGATTTGAGAAACGCGTGACTGATTTCTATGCCAAGAGCGGCAAAAAGGTTAAAATCGAGACCTTCGAAAAGTTCGAGGATCTGCTGAAGATCCCTTCCATCAATGCAGTAGTCATTGCCGTACCCGACCATTCACACGCCAGGATCGCCATTGCTGCCTTGAAGGCGGGCAAGGAGGTCTATCTGGAAAAACCCATGACCTTTACCATCAAGGAGGGTCAGGAGTTGGTAAAATGTGTCAGGGAGAACAACCGCATCCTGGGTATTGGAAGTCAGCAAAGATCTGACCCCAACTTCCAGAATGCCATCAACCTGGTACAAACAGGTGCCATCGGAACCATCGAAAAGGTGAATGCCTATGTAGGTGCTCCTCCAAAGCCTTACGACCTTCCGGTAGAAACCGTTCCTGAAGATCTGAACTGGGATCTCTGGCTGGGTTCACTCACTGCCAACATTCACTACAACCACGAGCTGGATCCCCCTATCAAACTGGAACCAGTCGAGGATGAAAAAATCTGGGGTGCCTGGCGTTGGTATACTGAAATGGGTGGTGGCTTCACTACCGACTGGGGTGCACACATGTTCGACATCGCCCAGTGGGGTTTGGGAATGGATAAAAATGGTCCGGTGGAAGCCTCTCCTATCGGGGATGGTACCGAATACATGACCTTCAAATATGCCAACGGTGTGGTGATGACTTCAGAGCCTTTCGATGAGAAGAAGACCAAAGGGGTGAAGTTTTGGGGAACCAAAGGATGGATCGAAGTTTCACGCGGCTATTTCAATGCCTCCGACCCAGCCCTGATGCCAGCCAAGAAGGAAGAGTCCACGGGTCCGTATGAAACAAAGATTCCGCACCAGGTCAATTTCGTGGAGGCCGTTCGTACGCACAAGGATCCTGTCGTCCCCGTGGAAATTGGACACAGCAGCTGCACGGTTTGTACCCTCGGAAATATTGCCTGCCAGCTGAAGCGCACTGTCAAATGGGATCCAGCAAACCAGGTATTCGTAGAGGATACCGATGGAGCGGCTACCAAGATGTTGCACTACGAGTACAGGAGCGGATATTCCCTTCTATAGCAGAGTGCCTAGAGTGAACTAAAGTGACTAAAGTGACTAAAGTTATGGACTCCGAACTATTGATGCAAGTAGCGAAGTACTTTAGTCACTTTAGATCACTTTAGTCATTTTAGGCACTTTTATTCTACTCGCCAGGTATTTCCGCTTGAGAGCAACTGGTCGATGGAAGTGATTTTTGATTTGGCTTTGGCTTCCGCTATCTGGGCATCCATTGCCTCGTTGTATACTTTGGAGGGTACCGCACGAATCACCCCCATGGCTACGGGGAAGTCGGGCAGTTTCATGTTGATGAGTGATTGCTGCAGGAATCCATCCTGGTCTGAGGAATCATGAATGAGAATATCCTCAAGATTTGCACCACCTTCACCTATTTGAACCACCTTGAGTTTGCCCTTCTCCATGGTAATGCCTTTGTCCTTGTTGTTACCGAAGATCATTGGCTCACCATGTTTCAGGAAGATCTGGTGCTCTTCCCTGGTTTTGGGGTCGGAGATTGCCTCGTGGACACCATCGTTGAAGATGACGCAGTTCTGAAGTACCTCAACCACTGAGGTTCCCTTAAATCTGGCTGCCTCTTCGAATACCTCCTGGGAGTGTTTGAGGTTGTTGTCGACACACCTCGCAAAAAAAGTACCACCTGCTCCCAGGACCAGCTGTCCGGGTACGAAAGGATCTTCAATGGTTCCCATCGGGGAGGTTTTGGTCACAAAACCACGATCGGTGGTGGGTGAATACTGACCCTTTGTCAGACCGTAGATTTTGTTGTTGAAGAGGATGATGTTGAAATCGATGTTCCTGCGGATGGCATGGATAAAGTGATTGCCGCCAATGGCCAGCGCATCCCCGTCACCGGTGATCTCCCATACCATGAGTTTTGGATTGGCACATTTAACACCTGAGGCAATGGCTGCTGCCCTGCCGTGGATGGTATGAAAGCCATAGGTACTCATGTAATAGGGGAAACGGGAAGAGCAGCCGATTCCCGAAATAACGGCGAAATCTTCGTGGCGCACCCCCAGGTTGGCCATTGCCTTCTGGATGGCATTCAAGACGGCGTGGTCGCCGCATCCCGGACACCATCTTACTTCGTTTTCGCTCTTGAAATCCTTGAGTGTATAGTTTAAAGTATCCTGCATGGTTATTCGGCTATAAGTTTTAAAAAATGGGCGGAAAGCTCATGGATGGTGAAGGGGAGTCCCTGAACCTTGTTGAATTGATGGTATTTGTAATCCGGCATTTTGTCGCGGAGGTAACCAACGAACTGGCCGAGGTTCAACTCGCATACGACAATCTTGTCAAATTTCGAGAATACTTCAGCTGTATTTGCAGGAAGCGGTTTGATGTAATTGAAATGGGCCAGACTCACCTTTGTGCCTTTGGCCTGCAACTCCCTCACGGAGGTATCAAGGTGGCCAAGGGTACCACCCCAGCCTACTACCAGCAGATCACCACTGGTTTCTCCAACGACTTCGAGCAGCGGTAACATATCCACCACAGCCTCCACCTTGTCTCTGCGGATTTCGCACATCAGCTGGTGGTTGGCTGGATCGTGGCTTACATTGCCGGCAGCATCCTTTTCCAACCCGCCAATGCGGTGCTGAAAACCTTCCATACCCGGGAAAGCCCATTCACGTGCGAGGGTTTTGGGATCGCGCTTGTAGGGTTTGTAGGTGGTAACATCTTTGGCAAAACTGGGTGTAATGGGCGGCAGATCTGCCAGTAAGGTAACCTTCCAGGGTTCTGTCCCATTGCCGAGGAATCCGTCGGTGAGCAGCACCACCGGCACCATTCTTTCGAGTGCGATCTTGGCCGACATAAAAGCATAATGGAAACAATCGGAGGGGGTGGAAGCTGCCACTACGACGACGGGGCTCTCTCCATTTCGGCCATAAAGGGTCTGCATCAAATCCGATTGTTCTGTTTTGGTGGGCAGACCAGTGGAGGGTCCTCCACGTTGTACATTGACCACAACCAGCGGCAGCTCTGCGATCACACCCAGTCCCAGTGCTTCCGATTTCAGCGCAAATCCGGGGCCTGAGGTAGAGGTTACGGCCAGGTCACCGGCAAAAGCAGCGCCGATGGTGGTACAAATCCCCGCGATTTCATCTTCCGCCTGAAAGCTCTTTACGCCCAGATCCTTGCGTTCAGAAAGGGCCTGCAATACTTCGGTGGCGGGAGTGATGGGATAAGAACCGATGAAAAGCTCCAATCCTGCTTTTTCGGCGGCAGCCAGCAAACCCCATGCGGTAGCAACGTTTCCGCTGATATTCCGGTAGAGCCCCTTTTCGATGGGTGCCGGGTGTACCACATACATGGGGGTCATGTGCTGCAGGTTCCAGGCGTAGTTGTAACCGGCATGAAGTACCCGGAGGTTGGATTCGAGCACCAACTCCTTCTTGCCAAATTTCTTGGTGATATAGTTTTCTATGTAATCAAGCGGACGGCTGAAAACCCAGCAGATCAATCCCAGGGCAAACATGTTTTTGCTTCGGAGGATACTCTTGTTGTCGATCTCCAGGTCTTTCAGGGCCTCCCTGGTCAACTGGGTAATCGGCACCGGTACTTTGTTGTAATCGATGAGATTAAGTTCAGTGAAAGGATCGTCGGTGGTGAATTTCGCCTTTTCAAAGTTCTTTTGGTTAAAACTATCGGAATCGTAGAAGATGGTTCCTCCCGGATTCATGAATTTGGCATTGGCCTTTACAGCTGCCGGATTCATGGCCACCAGCACATGGGCCAGATCACCGGGGGTACTCACCTTTTTGTTGCCAAACTGTATCTGGAACCCCGAAACTCCTGCAACTGTACCTTGCGGAGCACGAATCTCGGAAGGATAATCAGGGAAGGTGGAAATATCATTGCCCAGAAGCGAGGATGTATCGGAGAAGAGTGTTCCCGTTAGCTGCATTCCATCACCCGAATCTCCTGAAAAGCGGATCGACACCTCTTCAAGTTCAATCACTTTTGTTTCAATAGACATATCGTTCAATTAATTATTTGCTATTTTTGATCCACAAATTTAAACTTTTTTAGAAAATGGCCATCATTAAATCTTTGCGGGGTAAAACGCCTGTCATGGGGGAAGATTGCTTTCTGGCTGAGAATGCCGTGGTAGTTGGAGATGTTGTGCTGGGAGATCATTGCAGTATCTGGTTTGGGGCAGTGTTGCGGGGAGACGTGAACTACATCAAAATAGGCAACAGTGTAAACATCCAGGACAATGCCGTCATCCATGGCACCTTCGAAAAATCTGCCACCAACATCGGGAACAATGTCTCCATTGCCCACGGAGCGATTGTGCATGGCTGTAACATTCATGACAACGTACTGATCGGTATGAATGCGGTAGTACTGGACGATGCCGTCATTCACAGCAATTCGATTGTTGCTGCAGGCGCCGTTGTAACCAAGGGTACAGTTGTGGAATCAGGATCTGTCTTTGGCGGCTCTCCTGCCAAAAAAATCAAGGAGATCAGTGTAGAGCTGATCGAAGGGGAAATCAACCGGATTGCCAACAATTACCACACCTACTCAAGTTGGTACAAAGAGATATGAGTTATGAGTTATAAGAACTGTCATAACTTATAACCCATAACTCATAACTTTTTTCACTATTTTACACCCAAACTACAAATACAATTAAACATGTCCAAAACTACTGCTACCGGAACAAAAACAGCAGGTTCCAACCTTGTGCCGATGGTCATCATCGCGGTACTTTTTTTCATTTTTGGTTTTGTTACCTGGCTCAACGGAATTCTGATTCCGTATCTCAAAATTGCCTGCCAGCTAACCAATTTCCAGGCGATGTTTGTCGCATTTGCCTTTTACATTGCCTATTTTGTGATGGGACTCCCCTCCTCCTGGGTATTGAAAAAAACAGGTTTTAAGAACGGCATGATGGTTGGCCTTTGGGTGATGGCCCTGGGAACGCTGTTGTTCATTCCTGCGGCAGCAACACGCACTTATGGAATGTTTCTCACCGGTCTCTTTGTATTGGGTACCGGATTGACCATCCTTCAGACGGCTGTCAATCCCTATGTGACAATCTTGGGCCCAAGGGAGAGTGCCGCACAACGAATCAGCATCATGGGCATCTGCAACAAGATGGCAGGAGCCATTGCCCCGCTTATTCTGGCCTATTATATCCTCAACGACGGTGATTCATTTGTTGCAAGTTTGGCACAGATGGACACTGCCGCGCAGGAAGTCGCATTGGACGAACTGGCAAACAGGGTCATCGGTCCCTATTCCGTGATGACTGTCATCTTTTTCCTGCTTGGTATCGGGGTTCGTTATTCTCCGCTGCCAGAGATTGAGGCAGAAAGTGACGACGAAATGGAAGCAAACGGACTGGGTGCCAAAACCAGCATCTGGCAGTTTCCTCATCTGATTTTAGGGGTAGTTACACTCTTCTTTTACGTTGGTGCCGAAGTTATTACAGGGGATACCATCATTCGTTATGGGATGGAACTTGGCATTGAAATATCGAAAGCCAAAGTATTTACCTCCTATACACTGATCTCTATGACTGTTGCCTACATTTTAGGCATTATCCTGATCCCCAAAGTAATCTCACAGCGGTTTGCACTCCAGTGGTCCGGTATCCTGGGTATCATATTCCTGATGGGTGCAGTATTTACCACAGGGATCACCTCCGTCTTCTTTATTGCCATCATGGGATTTGCCAACGCACTGGTATGGCCTGCCATCTGGCCACTGGCCATCCACAACCTGGGTCGCTTCATCAAAACCGGATCTGCCATGCTGATCATGGCAATCCTAGGCGGGGCATTGCTTCCGCTGTTGTGGGGCAAATTATCCGACCTGTATGGTTCCCAATTGGCTTACCTGGTCCTT
Source organism: uncultured Tangfeifania sp. (assembly GCA_964630075.1). Taxonomy (GTDB): domain Bacteria; phylum Bacteroidota; class Bacteroidia; order Bacteroidales; family Prolixibacteraceae; genus CAINVV01. The sequence goes on along the minus strand of CAZVTL010000163.1, from coordinate 1,173 downwards.
CTGCCCAGTTACCTGCTGTTTATCTACTATTCAATTTGGGGATACAAGAAGAAGAACTGGTAAAAAAGAAGTTATAAGTTATGAGTTATGAGTTATTTTGATTCTCTCTTAACTTATAACTCATAACTTATCACTCATAACTCACATAAAATGAAGCCTACATTGATTATTCTTGCTGCCGGTATGGGCAGCCGCTACGGTGGTTTGAAACAGCTGGATGAGGTTGGTCCAAATGGGGAAGCCATCATCGATTACTCCCTATACGATGCCATCCGCGCAGGTTTTGGGAAGGTAATATTTGTCATACGCCGGGATTTTGAAGCTGCCTTCAAGGAACGTTTTGATCCAAAACTAAAAGGCAGAATAGCCGTTGAGTACGTATATCAGGCACTCGACAAACTCCCTGAAGGTTTTACACTTCCGGCCGAACGGCAGAAACCCTGGGGGACCGCCCATGCCTTGCTGATGGCTGATGGCGTTGCCAACGAGCCTTTTGCCGTGATCAATGCAGATGATTTTTACGGGAACAAGGCCTACCAGGCCATGGCCGGTTTTCTCAACTCCTCGGTGGATCCGGCGGAGTATTCCATGATCGGATACAATGTGGAAAATACCCTCTCAGATCACGGTACCGTATCGAGAGGTGTTTGTGAAACAGATGCCGATGGTTACCTTACTACCGTGGTGGAACGGACAAAAATTATTGGGGAGACCGATGGCATCTACTTTTACGAGGAGGATGGAAAACATCCGTTGAATCCCAAAAGCCCGGTATCCATGAATTTCTGGGGACTCAAACCCAACGTCTTCGGCTATTTGAAGGAGGGTTTTGCCCAATTTCTGAAAGCGCATGGCAACGAGCTGAAATCGGAATACTACATTCCACTTTTGGTCAACGACAACATTGTCAATGGCAACATCAAAACCAAGGTCATCGAGTGTGATTCACCCTGGTTCGGAGTCACCTACATCGAGGACAAACCCATTGTAAAAGGAAAGATTGATCAGCTAATATCAGATGGGGTTTATCCGGAGCATTTGTGGTAGAAAGCACTGGTAGAGACGTTGCATGCAACGTCTTTACTGTTAAGACTTACGTATAGAGACGTTGCATGCAATGTCTCTACCGGAGCATTGAACAAGATTTGTACAAAGCGATAATTTTCAAATCGA
>CAZVTL010000162.1:0-9064 GCA_964630075.1 uncultured Tangfeifania sp. | reverse complement strand
AAGAAAGTGACTAAAGTGAGCTAAAGTGACTAAATTGACTAAAGTTATGGGCTCCGGATCAGAGTGAAAGTGGCGAAAGTACTTTAGGCACTCTGGTCACTTTAGCTCACTTTAGTCACTTTTCCTACTGCAAATATAGGTATTAAATGTAAATTGCGCAATCGATTGCATTATTTTTAGGGATTCGCAACGGAAGAAAAAAATATTTCACATCTTTGTATCTCTTTGAACTACAAAATGCAAAAAAAATCCGAACCAACCATTCATGATATTGCCAGAGAATTGAAGATTTCTGCCTCTACAGTATCCAGAGCTTTGCAAAATAATCCGCGCATAAGCCTGAAAACCAGGGAGAAAATTATTTCGATGGCCGATGGTATGGGATATCATCCCAATACCCTGGCTTCCAACCTCCGAAACAAAAAATCGAACACCATCGGGATTGTTGTCCCATTGATCAACCGGAATTTCTTCTCGGCAGTCATCAGCGGGGTGGAAGAGGTGGCCTTCAAGGCCGGATACACGGTGGTAATCTCTCAATCCAACGACCTTGCCACCAAAGAGATTGCCATTATGCGATCGATGTTCGCCAACAGGGTAGATGGACTGATCATCTCGATAGCCATGCAACCCACCAATTACGAGCACCTGAAAATATTCCGAAAAAAGAACATTCCACTGGTCTTTTTCGACCGCATTGTACCCGAGATTGAAGCAAATAAAATTGTGGTGGATGATTACATGGGTGGCTTCAGGGTCACACAGCACCTGATAGATCAAGGGTACAGGCGTATTGGACATATGGCCGGACCTCAAAATCTTCAGACCTATTCGGATAGAAGAAAGGGCTACCTTGATGCGTTGGCAAAAAATGGCATTGCCTTCGACCCCTCCCTCGTGGTAACCAATTCACTCACCAGCGAGGATGGAGTATTGGCTGTCCAACAACTCATGGGTCAAACATCTCCTCCGGATGCCATTTTCTGTGGCAACGACACCACAGCGCTCAGCTCAATTATTTATTTGAAAGAACGTGGTATAAAGGTTCCTCAGGATGTAGGAATCGTAGGATTCAGCAACGAACCCTTCTCAAGGGTTGTATCACCTTCGATCTCTACCATTGTCCAGCCTGCCTTTACCATGGGGCAGAAAGCCGCCGAACTGATATTGAACCAGATTGAACACAAGGAGCGGGCATTCCGAACCCTTGTTCTGCCCACAGAACTGGAGATCCGGGAATCCTCGAACAGAAGATTGGTGCCATAGTTTCGCGCAAAGAACGCGGAGAACGCAAAGGGAAAGGAGACCAGTCATTTGCGCAATACCTGGCAGGTAAGAGCTTCCAATATAATCAAGTATCTATTTCAAGGATACGGCATTTGACGGCACCTCTTTCCCGATTATTACCTGTTCCTGCGGATTGGTTAACCCTGTATTTTTCAGGAAGATCTTCTCTGATTTGGCTCCTGAGAGATGAATCACCGGATTTGCACTGTTGCCAACTGTCAATCCATCCATTTCAATGTCACGGCCATTCTTGATTTCTATTGCCGGACTCTTTTTGGTGATCAGGGTTAGGTTTTTAATGCTTACTCCTGTGGCATCCACGCAGATCATCCCAATGTTTGCCTCCATCCGGATGTTTTCCAGTTGGATATTCCGAAGGTTCATCTCTGGCAATCCTTGCAGGAAGATCCCCTGGAAGGCCCCTTTGCAATTGACATTCCGGATAAATATGTTCTTAAACTGGGGAGTCTCTTCCGAAACGGAGGGGATGGCTGGTTCCGACTTTTTGTCACCCTCTTCCATGGCCTCCAAAACCGATTTCCCCCCATAGTAAAGGTCGAAGGAGATGGCCTGGGCAGGAATATTAATCATCTCGATACCAGAAATATAGATATTCTCGACCACGCCACCCCTGCCACGGTTGCTTTTGAAGCGTAAACCGACGTCCGTTCCGATAAAGGTGCAATTTGAAACGTGCATGTTGCGCACTCCTCCCGACATTTCACTCCCTACGGTTACGCCACCATGACCGTGGTACACCACACAATTCTTGATGATCAGGTTTTCGTTGGGGACTCCCCGGTCGCGACCCTCCTTGTCCTTGCCGGATTTGATGCAAATAGCATCGTCGCCAACATCAAAATTGCTGTCGTAGACCACGCTGTTTTTGCAGGATTCGATGTCGATTCCATCCCCGTTCTGCGAAAACCAGGGGTTCTTTACTGTTGTATTCCGTACAGTCAAATCCTCACACAGGAGCGGATGAATGCACCATGCCGGTGAGTTCTGAAAGGTGGGACCATCAATCAGCACCTTCTTGCAGGAGATCAGACTGATCATTACCGGGCGCAGGAAGTCGCGGATCTTCTCAAACTCCTCCTTCGTTTTCAACTGGCGTGGCACATTCATTTCGGCCAGCTTCTCCCCTGCCCTGAATTGCTCGGAGGGATACCATGTCTTGCCATTTTCATGCACAAAACCCCCTGATGCCACCAACTTTTTCCATTGGGATTCAGTCAGCTTCTCCTTCTTAACGGCTCGCCATGCATCCCCTGTTCCATCAAAAATCCCATCACCCGTGATGGAAACATTCTCGAGGTTCCTGCCATTCACCGGAGAGGAGCAGCGGTAGGTATTGAATCCCTCAAAACTGGTGCTTACCAGGGGATAGAGGTTCTTGTCGCCGGAAAAAAGCACCAGCGCACCAGCTTCAGTGTGCAGGTCGATGTTGCTTTTCAGGGTGATGGGCCCTGTAAACCACGTACCTCGCGGGACCACAACCCGTCCGCCCCCTTTGGCAGACAAGGCATTGATAGCCTTGGAGAAGGCATCTGTGCAGAGCACCTGCCCTCCGCTTACAGCGCCAAAATCAACAATCGAGACAGAATTGGCCGGAATAACCGGCTCTTTGACCCTGTCCATTTTGAATTCGATCCCCTCGTACAATTCAGCGCTCCGGCTCGATTTATTTGCGGACTGCGCATGGAGTCCTTTTGAAAACAGGAGCAATGAAAGTACCGCCAATGTTCCAACTGAGTTCTTCATATCTTTTTAAATAATTGATTTATATTTATTTACTAGCTGCTTATAATATTTTCTCAATGTGCTGTTGTTGGTTTCTTACAGGAATTTCAATACCCAATCTCCCAAAATCTTCGCGGGAGTATAGTCAGATGCTTCCTCCTCAGACAATTGGTGCGCCCAGACAACCCGATTCGCTGTTGCTGCCCCTGCACCCCTATTCTGGAATTCGGCAAAGAGGCTTGTTCGTTCTGCCTCCGGTTTTCCCCAGTTGTGCCATCCCTCCGGCTTGATCATCATCCCCATTTCACACCGCAGGAATGCTGCTTTCCCATAAGGGCGCCAAGGGCGTCCCAGGTAAAAGGAGCCATCGGAGGCGCTTCCTTCAATTTTGCAATCCAGGAAGACCAATCCGAAAGGGATTCCTTCGTTGGTAGATGGTGCAGTGATGTAGCCATGATCCTTGCAGACGATGGTACAGCGGTCAAAAACAGCAATGGACCAGCCAAAGATGAAATCGACGGTTCCTTCGATGGTGCAATCACGGTAGTATTGCCGGCTCTTTTCTCCGTGGGGATAGAGCGTATCCTGGAATCCGCTGAAACGGCAATTGATAAAAGCGACCATATCTCCGTCAATGCGCACCGCGACAGCTTGTCCTACAGGGCCTGCGGAGTTTTCGAAGGTGATGTTTTCGGCCCTGAAACCATCTCCGAATACAAAAAATGAGGTAGAGCCAGTGGTGCCGATATCTTCTCCGAAGCGGTTCTTCTTCGAGGCAAAGTCATCGTAGGTCAGGATGGTCTGGTCGCGCTCCTCCCCAATAAAAACAATGTTGGTTTTGCTGCCTGCCAAAATGAGTTTCTCCTTGTAAACACCTTTCTTGATGAAAATCACCGTCTCATTCTTCCTGAAATCGGGAACTGCATTGATCGCTTCCTGTACTTTCCTGAAATCTCCGGTACCATCGGCTGCCACCACAAAATCTGCCTTTCCTGCAAAGGAGGAGAGGGAGACCAGCAGAAAAAGTGCCAATGAGCCGATTTTGACAGTTATGCTATTGAAATTCATTCTCATAGACTACAGTTTATCGATTCTGAACCAGTCGACATCGGCCGATCCGGCATCGTTGATCACTCCGTTACGCACCGCATAGAAGCCCACTTTTGCGCCAATCCATTTGCCCTCCCTCACCTTGAAAGGCTTGCCTACCGGGGTGAAGGCCATACCATCGTTGCTGTAACTAAAATTGCATTCGGCACCACTGCGAACTTCGACCCGCAAATAGAGGGTGGCCTGTTGCAGCGGTTGGGTTTCAACGATCTCTTCTTTTCCGGATTTGTCGGCTTGTTTGCACACCACGGCCTTAATTTCCAGTTTGGAATTGCTTCTTACCAGGGAAACAGCCGCATAATCCATTCCCATTGCCACCAAACCTACCTCTTCCCCATCGAAGCGGGCATCAAAGGTGAGTTTGGTGGTGGCGGTAAATTCAGCGGCAGGGAATTTTTGCAGCATCAGATTGGAGATGCCCCATAGATTGGCTGCATCGGCAGGACGCGGAATGCAGTTCAACCTGAAGAATCCAAGGTTTCCGGAGCTGTAACCCCATGAAGTCTGGTAGTTGGCATGCCACTGCCATTGCCGGCCAGCTTCTGAGCCATTGAATTCATCGCTCTCTGCAGGTGTGGTGATCGGATAGACCTTTCCCACATTGGGCTTTTTGTAAGTTCTGACCGGCTCACCGGTTCCATCGCCATCCGCATCTACACCAATAACAGGCCAATCACCCAGCCATTTCATTGGATTCAGATGAACCACCCGTCCGTAGGCACCAAGGTCCTGAAAATTGAGGAACCAGTGTTCTCCTGTTTTGGTATCTACCCATGCACCCTGGTGGGGGCCATTGATATCTGTATTTCCCTGAGCCATTGCAATTTTCGCTTCGTAGGGTCCGAAGACACTTTTCGAGCGGAGTATCAGTTGCCAACCCGTTGGTACGCCGCCTGCGGGAGCAAAAATATAGTAATAGCCGTTCCTTTTGTAAAATTTGGGACCCTCCACGGTAGGATGGCCTTTGTGCCCATCGAAAACCATCACACTGTTGCCCTCCAGTTTGGTCCCATCACCCGTCATCCTGCTTACCAGGATGACACTCTTGACCCCGGCGCGGCTTCCAGCCAGGGCATAGGCGAGGTAGGCCTTCCCGTCCTCCTCCCAGAGGGGAGTTGGATCGATCAGTCCTTTGCCGGGTTGAACCAACAGAGGCTCTGACCATGGTCCAGCCGGATTGGTGGCTTTTACCATATAGATGCCAAAATCGGGATCCGGATAGTAGATGTAGAAACTGTTTTTGTGGTAGCGGATACAGGGAGCCCAAACACCGCCGCCATGCTGAACCTTTGAGAAGAGTTCAAAAGGAGGTTGTTTTGCCAAAGCATGACCGATAAGTTTCCAATTCACCAGGTCGCGGGAGTGAAGAACAGGCAAACCCGGAACACAATTGAAAGAGGAGGCTACCAAGTAATAATCGTCGTTTACCCGAATTGCATCCGGATCTGAATAATCGGCATACAGGATTGGGTTTTTGTAGGTTCCATCCCCGTTATCGGCTACCCAGGCTTTGGAAACTGTTTCCGGCTTTTGCGCCTGGACCAACACGGCATTGGTTGAAAACAGCAGTACAAGTATCACGGAAAGGTTTTTCATCTTCATCACAGTTGATAAGTTGTTTAATTGAACCATTCATTGGTGGTTGCCTTCTCCCAGTTTTGAGGCACAAAAACCGATGCTTTGGTATATTTTTCAGCGGCTGTACTGGAAAGCAGGTGTGACCAGGATACACGACCTGCTGTTTTGGCTCCCGCCCCAGTATTGCCGTATTCTACAAAAAGGGTAGTTTTTTCACTTTCAGGTTTCGACCAGTTTTGCCACCCCTCCGGACGAACAAAGGCTCCCAAATCACAGTTCAGGAAGGCGACTTTGGCAAAGTTTCGCCACGGTCTGCCAAGATAAACCTTTTGCACCTTTTCGTCGGCGGTAATTTTGCAGTTCCGGAAAACAAAGCCAAAGGGTTTCCCTTCCGGTGTGCTGGCGGCGGTGATGTAGGAGTCACTTTTGCAGTGAATCCTGCAGTTTTCGAAGAAGAGCGTTGCTTCACCAAAGATAAAATCGGTTGTTCCCTCGAGGTAACAATCCCTGAAGAGCTGGTTGCTGTACCTTCCTGCCCCATACACTGTATCCTGGTTTCCCAGGATCCGGCAACTGACAAAAACGGAGCGGTCGCCCTCCGCATGAAGCGCTACTGCCTGACCCACCGGACCTGCTGAATTTTCTATCGTGATGTTCTCCAACCTGAAATCATTGGCCTGAACAAGCAGCGTATAGGTGTAGAAGGTGCTGTTCCTGCCCCTGTTGATTTTGTTGAAATGGTCGTCATAAGTGAGGATGGTCTTCTCCGCACTCTCTCCTATGATGGAGAGTTTGGTATTGCACGAAGGAACCACCACCTTTTCACGGTAGGTGCCGTTTTTTACGAAGATGGTGACCCGTTGGTCGGGATAGGCCTTGCAACCATCGATGGCTTTTTGGATGGAGGTGAAATCACCCGTGCCATCAGAGGCAACCGTAAAGGTCGATTTGTCCTGTGCCTTTAGGACAATGGTACAAAACATCAACATTCCGACAACAATTGCGGTGATCAACTTACCCGCGCAATTTCTTCCAAACATCATTTCGCCCTGTTTTTTAAAGTTCTATCCAGAAAAGAGACCATGTATCCAACCGTTGGTTGAAACCAAGGATCGAACAACCAAAAGGGATGCGGCGTATCCGGAAAGGTATGTACTTCTGTATAAATGTTGTATTTGCTGAGGATGGAGATCACGCTGTCGCGTCCGGCATGAAACCTGGGCAGTGCGCTGTTGATGAACAACATTGGCGGGGAATTCTGACCTGCATAGACGATTGGGGAGGCCTCCAGCCATTTTTCAGGAACCTGTTTAATATCTCCTCCAAACCACATGGCACCGGCAGAGGGTCTCAGCGGATCATTGTCCTTGGCACTTTCGTTCGGATCCCTGAAATCAAGCACCCCGTCGATGTCGATAACGGCCTGAATTTTGTCAGAGAGCTTTGGATTTGCAGCTTCGGCGTCGAACAAGGCAACCCCTGCACTCATACCGGCAAGTGCTGCAAGCTGCCCTCCGGCTGAGGTCCCTGACACTGCGATCTGGTTGGCATCTATGTTGAGTTTCCTGGCATTTGCCCGCAGGTAGCGGATGGCGGCCTTGATATCGTACACAGCAGCCGGATAAAGTGCTTCCGGCGATAGCCGGTATTCGACGGTTGCTGTCACATACCCTTGACTGGCAATTTGTTGTGCAAGCTGGTTTTCCATGGTTCTGTCGCCCGATCGCCAGCCTCCTCCATGGATCAGCAGGAGGGCTGGATATTTCCCTGGTTTCTCCGGAGCGAAAATATCAAGGTGGAGGTTGCGCTTGCCGTAGGGGGTGACCGGCAACGTCTTGTATACCACCCCAAAGGAGGCATTCAATCCTGCCGGGAGTTTTGCACCGGCAATTTTTGCCTGGGGAAACTCCTTTTTCAGCTTTTGCCAGGTTAGGTAAGCAGTGAAGGAGCTATCGCGTGGCAGTGGCAGCATGCCGGCTGATGGCTCGGAAGCTGAGAAATTGATCAAAACCAGCACCCAGTCGTTCCCGTTTCGGGTCTCTCCAGGAGGATCAAATTCAAACTTCTCTCCTTTACTGATTACACCGGCCTGGAGAAACAAACCGCTTTTCGGGGAAAACCAATTGATGCTGTATTTTGACCCTCCCAATTGGGCTGCTTTCAAGGTTATCGATCGTCCGTTCCAGGTATGAACCAGCAAATAGTCTTTCCCTCTCAATACCGAAAGATGGTTGTAGCGCTCGCCCTGATTGGCAAGAATGGAGGGTTCCGGAACCAGTGATTCAAAATGATACTTCAACATCAGGTTCTTCAGGTGGATCATCTGACCAGCCCCAGGTGCCTGGATGGCAGATTCCCATGGCTCTCTGGCTCCGTAACTGCCCGTCTTTTCGCCTTTTTTGTGCATCTGCATGACTGAATTGCTCCCGTAGGTGAAGCCACAGGCTCCCTCGAAAACAGACCAGTAGGCATAACGGCGAAGATCATCGTCCGTCCATTTGGCTTGAAGGGTATCGTGCAACCCATGCGGAATCCCCTCGTAGGAAGGTTCTCCGTCCAGGGTCGGCTTGATTGGGGTTTTGTGGTAGTCGGCCCGAACATAGCGCCAGTTGTCTTCGCCGTAATTCAGATCCGCTTTTGCCGTATCCTGGGCATAATTTCGGTGGCCTGACTGGAACATGTTGAAATCCATCCATGCCTCGCCGTGAAACCAGGTGGAAAATTGCATTCTCCCAAAGGGATGAAAGGTAACAAGATGGTTTGGATCATACTTTTTAAGCGTAGAACCTATTGTCTTCCATATATTTGTCGAATCATCACCTCTGACATCTCCCCCATTCAGCCAGATGATGTTGGGTTTGTCCTTGTACCTTTGGACTAGAAAGCGGGCATATTTTTCTGCTTCAGCGGTCGTGACATGACCCGATTTCACATTCGAACCCCAGACCGGTACGAGGGCCATGTACAATCCCATCCCGGCAGCACGGTCGATGGCATAATCCAGGTGCTCCCAGAATCCTCCTTCCTCATTGCCACGTTTACTGCCAGCCGAACTCAACTTTGGCTTACCAACATTCTTGTTTACGAGGGCCGAATCACCTCTGGCGGATGTCATGGAAAGGCTGTGAAGCACCATTACCTGTATCACATTAAAACCCTTGTTCATTCTGTCTTCCAGGTATTTATCCGTCTCACTCCGGTCCTGTTTTTTCAACAACAACCAGCCGGTATCCCCCAACCAAAAGAAGGGTTTTCCGCCGGCAGTAAGGTAGCGGTGGTTGGCTGAGATGGACAGAGCAGGGCATTTATTTTCGGTAGCCCACTTTTTCTGCCATTTGGGGTATTT
>CAZVTL010000161.1:8800-9096 GCA_964630075.1 uncultured Tangfeifania sp. | reverse complement strand
GATAATTATGATCTTCGTAGGTTGTATATCAGGCCTATGTGGGGCCGGAGAAAAATTCTATTGTAATTTCTACTGCTATTTTGGCATTTCTCTGCTGATCCTAACGATGCTTTATGCCGGCTATCTGTTTTATGATCAACACATTCATCGCAAATTTTATTTTTAACTTAATAATTATTGATATGGAAAATCAGGATTCAATTTTATTGCCAAGAATTGGTGAAGCAGCACCCGAATTTAAAGCGGTAACTACCCAGGGACCTATTAGTTTCCCATCTGACTATGCAGGGAAGTGG
>CAZVTL010000161.1:0-8790 GCA_964630075.1 uncultured Tangfeifania sp. | reverse complement strand
GGGTCATTTTGTTTAGCCACCCTGCCGATTTTACGCCTGTTTGTACCTCCGAGTTCATGACTTTTGCCTCCATGGAAGATGATTTCAGGTCTTTCAATTGCGAATTGGTGGGTTTGTCTGTAGATGGACTTTACAGCCACATCGCCTGGTTGCGTACCATCAAGGAGAAGATCGTTTACAAGGGAATGAAAGAGGTTGAGGTAAAATTTCCCTTGATTGAGGATATTACCATGGAAGTAGCCAAAAAATATGGCATGATTCAACCCGGGGAGAGTAACACCAAGGCTGTTCGTGCGGTATTTTTCATAGATCCCAAAGGAATTGTACGGGCAATGATCTATTATCCCTTGTCCCTTGGTCGTAACTTTGATGAACTGAAGCGCGTGATTATTGCCCTTCAGGCGGCGGATAGTTTTGGTGTTGCCATGCCGGCTGACTGGCGACCAGGTGATGCAGTTATTGTTCCTCCGGCAGGTTCTTGCGGCGTAGCCAAAGATCGTATGGAGGCCAAAGAGGAGGGGATGAAATGCTACGATTGGTTCTTCTGCACCAAAGAGCTTTCAGAAGAGAAGGTAATGAATGCAATTAAAGCGAAATAGTCGTAGTTTTCGATTGTAAGGCAGGTTATCCCATCTAGATGTGTGATGACCTGCCTTTTTTTGTTTGGTGATGTCTCAAAAGAAAAACAATTCCGGAGTACAGAAGAAAAGCGGATCCCGCATAAAACAGCAGTTTACTGTACTCTTGGTACATTTCAGTAAAGTTCTCCACTGATTGTATGCTTATGAAATAGTACCATCCAAGACCTAGCAGGAAAAGAGCCCCCAAAACTCCCAGCAGAGGCAGCATGCGCTGAACAGTCAAAGTTCTCACTATTCTTTCCTTGTTGGATATACGTTGGCAGATAAAGGCGAACAGCAAGGTCCAGGCAAGCCAGGAGAAACCTTGGGAGAGATTCAAAGTCCGGAAATAGTTGAAAATGGCAAGTATCGGTCTGAATAGTAACTGATCCTTGCTGTAGTATGACCTGTCGTTGTACAACAACACCTTTATTTTACTTTGATCGCGACTCCTGATTATATTCAGGATGGCTTTTTCTTTGGCCCCTGGATCCAATGTCCTCCATCCAGGGATATCCAGCGCATTCCAAAGGGTACAGGCGCTTCCATATCCATGAAAATCCAAGCCCCCGTTCAGGAGCAATCCATTGGTTGCACAAAAATTGCCTATTCGTTTGTACACCTCCCGGTCGTATCTTTTGTCGGTAGCTGTATTCTCAATCTCAAAACCATCCACCCCCAGCTCTTTGTAATAGTCGAGGCTCTTTCGTTCCCCATCGAACCAATGGTTGACGATCACGGCCCCGCTGTCGGCACGTGCCATGGCCACCGCCATTGAGTCGGTCATTCCCTTGGTCCTGAATGATTTTTTCAAGCCCAGCAGACTCAAATGGTTGGTGCCAGAAAATTCTTCACCTGCCATGACAAGCGGCTCACCGGGGAATTGCTTGTTTCGTTGGGCAGCGACAAACTCCAGCGTTTTGTCGTGGTTGTTGTGATCGGTGATAAAAAATGCATCAAATCCGTTGCGTTTGTGCCATTCCCATAACCCCTCCTGTGAGATCAGTCCATCATGGCTGTATTCGGTATGGGCGTGTGTCGTTACAAGAATGGCATTTGGCGAGTTGTTGACAATTGTATTGTTTGGCAATGGGATGAAGATCACCACAACAAGCAACACAAACCACAAACCTATCAGCAATGGGATATTGATCAATTGATGTAGGATAAAACTTCTCCGTACCGTTCTGTCACTTAGTGAGAGGGTTTTAGCCAAACTGTAAACAACAAAGAATACCACCAACCATAGAAGTACAAATTTCAATTCGTCGAGCGTGTAAAAGGATTGATTCAGGAAGAGCAAATAACCCAGAAATGGTTCGAACAGGACTCTCCAAAACGGGATTTGGATACCATAATCCGACAAAGGCTGGAGCGTTAATGCATCAAGGATGCCAATCGGATAATGAAAAACAGTGGCCGGTAATACGATGACAGCCAAAAAGATGGATAATCCTATCAGCTTTTTTTTATTTGAAACCTCCATGCCTTTTCAGTTAAAGTTGTCTTAACCATACCCAAAGAAGCCTCTGTTGGGTTTGGTTAAAAATAAGGTTAATCCCAATGAATATTGAATTGAGACAGAAAAAGGCTGCACCAAATCCTGCAAACTATGTTGCTGTTAATAGTAATATTTTCAATTGTGGGTGATCCTCTTTCTGATCTCTTCTGAACAATGTTTGTTCAAAGTTAACCTCTTTTCCTGATTCAACAACCTCCTTTTATTTTTGAGGTTTTGGCAACCACCGGTTCCGTTGAATTTTTTAGGGCATCCTGCAATATTTTCATATCATTGGCTGCCTTATTCCTGAAATGGTAGTTGTTTACCTCTTGCTTGGAAGCATCCGCACCCGGAGCGGTCAAATCAAAAAACAATTTTTTAAAATCGGAGGAGGATCCTGACAACAGGTAATTCTCAGCTTTCCCCAAATAGCCGGCCAGTAAAATGCCTCTCTTGGCAATCAGCTGATCATCTGCATAGAAGAAGTTCACCTTGTGTTTTTGGTCCAGAATGGTCCTCCATTGACGATCTGTTAATTTATCGACGGGAATGTTGATGGCGAATGGAAGATGGTACTTGGTGAATGCATCTGAGGTCCGGAGGTCTATGATATTGATTTTGTAGTAATTGCTGACGATTTCGCTTGCCAGTTTATCTGCAGGAACCTGCAAGGGAGTAAAATCGGTGTGTTGAAGGGCTTGGAGGGCCTTTTTCTCCAATCTGCTGTTTCGATCCGGCATCAATGCTACCACCGTCAATACAAGAAAGGCAAAAACTACAGCCGAACTGTAGAGGATGATCCGTGATTTTGGCAATTGAACGGTTGTTCGGTTTACTTTGTTCTCAATCTGCCTTGTGAGATAAAAGGCGACAAAGGCTATGGCAGCAAGGATAAAGGCAAACAAGACCTTTGACAGACCCAGTTGTTCGTTGATCAACAATGCTCCCCATGATTTGGAGAGGTATATATCCTTGAACATAGGGTATCCTTCTGCGAACAGAAGCACGCCAAGTCCTGATCCAAAAACAAATGCCAGGCCGTCCAGTTTCCCAATGGCGGCAGCACAAACGCTGGTTCCGGGGCAAAAGCCGCCGATGATGAATCCTACTCCCATGATTGCTCCTCCAACGAGAGCGGACCAGAGGAAGGTCGGATTAATATAAATCAGGCTCAAATCCAGAATTCCAATTTGACCGAACAGTAAAACGCCAATCATGGCAATTACACCTGCTGTAAAAAAGACTTTGAGCACCGTAAAATCATAGCCATAAAACAGGCCAACCAGTTTCTTGGTAGAAGAAAATCCTGCTTGCTCCAGCACAAATCCAAATCCAATACCGGCAATCAGGGCAATGACCAAACTGAATTCATTGCTAAGTATGGAGGGTACGAGTGGTCCCATGTCAATTATTTTAACCAAAGTTTTCTGAAAAAATAGGCAAATGCGTATCCCGATCCAAAGATGGCCATCATGGTAATGATACCACCAAAGGACATGACTGCCATGCCGCTCAAAGCTGCACCACTGGTACAACCGCGGCCAAGTTGTGAGCCCAGTCCGAAGAGTACTCCCCCTAAAATGGCCGCCATAATCCTTGTCCGGTTGGTGATGTTAGGACCTCTTTCGAGTTTGATTCCGACGCGGTTGGAAACAATTCCGGAAAGAAAAGCGCCAATTATCAGGCCAATTACCTCAAAGACAAGCCAGTCATTCAAAGGGCCGTTGGGGTGTTCTTCTCCGTAACTCCTGAGATAGGGGGTGCTGGCAGTATGTTCCGGTGCCAGAGCAGTGACAGTGGAGAGGACCACGCTTTTTACAGCGCCGCTTGCTCCCAGACCACGGCCTGTAACATATATTGTACCCAAAAGAACTAAGCCAAGCAAGAATCCGGCCAGATAGGGGTTCATGTATTTTTGTGACTTCATGGTTGGTTGTCTGTTTTCTTGTTTCTGACTGTCTCCTGCTTGTGTTCCTCTTCAAATTCCTCGTAGCCGGTAATCATGGCTTTGATGTTGGAAGTTGGTGTTTTGCCTGTGGTGGTCATGTATACATGCACAACAAGGAACACCATCAGGAGTATGGCTCCCAACGTATGCCAAAAGGCAATGCTTTCAAGCGGGTATTCCTCAATGACAATTAAATTGTTTTGGTCGAAGGTTTTGTAAAGCATGTAGAGTATCCCTGATAGAATGGTCAGTGGAACCAGTACGAGTTTAAATCCCAGGTATACAATTCGTTGCAGTGGATTTAGTTTGCTTAGTTCCGTTTTTTCTGTTGGATGTGGCTCTCCTTTAAAAATGCCTTTTAGGTAGTAAAGGATCTGCTCTTTCAGTTGTTTGGTCGTCGGAATGTATTGACGCCACTCTCCGGTAGTGATGTGCCAGAAGATGGCAAGAATGATCAGCCCAATCAACAACCAGGAGGCTGTCCGGTGAAAGGCAGCTGCCTTTTCGAAACCAAATACATGGAATGCTCCATGGACTTCGAATCCGGTGAGGGCAAGAAACAGGATCAGTGAAGCCTGGGTCCAGTGCCAGAAGCGTTCAAACCCTTTGTAGATGTATATTTTTTCCATTTTTTGTGGTATTTTGCGTTGTGTATTTAGTTAGGTTCCCTGCTATTCCTCGGGTTTGTCTTCCTCGTAGCTGATCACCTGTTTCTCATATTTATTCAGGTAGATCTTGGCCAGCATCCTCACCATGGCATGTCCGAATACCGATAGTAGTGTTAGGATAAACATCCAGAATCCCAGGGTATCCAGTGTCTTGTTCGAATCACGTCCCGGTAGGTAAAACCCTGATAGTTTTGCCAGTCTTCCATTGGAGCGGGTATGGCATTCTGCGCAGCCTACTGACTGACTTTTGGGGGCTACCATATGGTTGACAGGCCAGTACATCACCGTTTCGATAAATCCATATTCTCCGCTGTAAGGGAGCCCTGATTCTTTCATTCCCGCAGCTACGGCCTCGTCCCATTTAAAGTCTTTCCAGAAGGCGCTGTCTCCTTCAGCTTCCCCATACAATTTAGGCTGAACAAGGCGATTGTAGACCTTGTCATAAATCTGATCACCAACATGAATCTTAACAGGGATGATTTTGGACAGTCTATCAAGGTAATCACCGTTGAGCCTGTTCATTTTTACAGGTACAGATTGGATTGAATCTCCCAAAAGGTATTGATCTGCCGTTCCGTTGAACCAAACATAGTCGGGCTTTACATTTCGTTCCCAAACGAAAGAGCCTTTGATCGACAAATAGTTGTGGTTCCCCAAAGAGTCTTCCTCCTCAAAAGGTTCTCCATTCCTGAGTTTTCCGGCATCTGACCATTTCCATGACATCTTGGTAGAATTGACTTTGGCATATTGCGGAATGTGGCAGGCCTGACAGGAAACTTTTGAATCGTGGCGGTTGAGGACGTTGCTAAGGTGAGGGGTTGCGGTATGGCATTGCTCACAGGTTGCCCTGTCGCTGTTGTCGGTGGATACAGAATAGAGTTTACCAAGCATCTTATGGTTTTCTGCTGTGTGGCAGGCAACGCATTCCAGGTTCATCCCATTTGCCCCCATATGGACATCTACCTCCCGGCTGCAGGAGAGCTGGGCACTTTCCAGGTCACCATGTTTGACGTTGTTTCCCCCCCCGCCAAAGAAGTGACAGGAGCCACAATTGCTTTTTCTTGGGGAGCCTACGCTCTGCGCCACATTCTCCAGGTTGACTGTTCTATCCGGATAACCGGCCATGGAGGCTCCTTTCAGGTACTCCTCACTGTTGTCGTGACAGACCATGCAATCCACATTCCTTGCATTGTTAAAATCGTATTGGGAATTTGTCATGCCATAACCAATGTGACACTTTGCACAGGATTGTTGGTTGGAATTGGTGCCGATACAGAAGTTGTTCATTACATTCTTCTTTCCTGCAGAGGATACACCGCGTCCTTCCACATAGGAGGCTCGTTCCCAATTCCAATGGGAGGAGGCCATAATCTCCTTGTGTGTCTCTGTATGACACTGCAGGCAAGCTTCGGTAACTTCCTGCGGAGACTTGAAGTTCACCTGCAATGCAGGCAACTTGTTGTGATTCACGGAGGGAACTGGTTTTAAAGCATACTTGTGCTTCAATTCCTCCAGTTTCAGGTTGTAGGAATCCTCCTGGTGAAGTACATTCACCAGGACCAGCGTGAAAACGATTAGCAAGATTACAAATAGCAAGTTTCTAAGCATGGCATCTCTTTTCTGATAACCATTATGAGCAATTGTTCATAATGCATTAAAAATGCAAATATAATAATATATCAAAACCTAGA
Organism: uncultured Tangfeifania sp.; assembly: GCA_964630075.1. Taxonomy (GTDB): domain Bacteria; phylum Bacteroidota; class Bacteroidia; order Bacteroidales; family Prolixibacteraceae; genus CAINVV01. The sequence goes on along the minus strand of CAZVTL010000161.1, from coordinate 2,362 downwards.
TACTTAGAAACAATTTAAATTCTACTTCTGTCCGACCAGCAAAAACACCGGGTATGTTTTCCCCGATTCACGTTTTATTTCGTAACAAGTTTCAAATCTGAGCTGATTGAACCCGTTGGCCTCCAGTTGTTTTACCAGTGTTTCCGGATCGAAGCCCAGGTGGACTTTGACTTCCGGTCCATGAAAAGAACCATCTTCTGTGTACAGATCCGCAATGGCAAGATATCCACCCGGATTTAGGAGAGTGTAAAATTTTTGAAAGATGGCCTCCACATCCGTAACATGGTGAAGCACCATTTGGGAGTAAATCAAATCATATTTTTCACCCGGATCCGTCTGCTCAAGATCCATGCACAGGGCTTTGATATGTTTGGTTTGGAGGTATTCAATCTTTTGCTCACAAACTTCGATCATCCCGGAGGAGTTGTCTACCAGGGTTATTGCTGCCAGCTCCTCCCGCAGCATGAAACTAAGGATTCCTGTGCCAGCTCCCATTTCAAGCGCTTTCATGGCGGAAGAGAGGGGGATCATTTTCCTGAGCATCTCAGCTATGGCTGTGGAGCGTTCCATGTGCATTTTATCTTTGTCCCAATCCTTGGCACGACTGTCAAATTCACTCATATATTGGTTTTTTAAATGACTTTATTTTTATCAACTTTCTTTTATGTAATTACCATATTTCACGCAAGGGGCGCCAAGTAAAATCGCAAAATGTACCGCAAAGTTCATTTTGGAATTCTTTGCGTCTTTCTTTGCGTGTTTTGCGTGAATCATTTTTGTTATTCAACAACGGACTTTATTGATTCAATACTGAGGGACTATTAAACCATTACTTAACTTGTAACTAATAACTCATAACTCACCAAAATTTCCAATAGTAACTTATTTTTTATCCTCCCGCTTCACCGACAACGCTTTCCCCTTCTCCCCAAGGTAGATCGCAAGCAGCACCAGATCTGCCTTTTCCAGGTTGACACCTTTGTGGGCTATGTTAACGACTTCAGCGAAAGAGCTGTTTTCATGAAACGTCATGATCTTGTTGTTTTCAAACTCCACCGTTAGGGTTCCTTTCATGACATAGGCAAATACCGGAAAGCCATGCTCATGCCATCCGGTGGTCTTTCCCGGAGGAATGGTTATTTTGAGCATGGTCACTTCATTTTGCAAAAAGGAGGGATAATTAATTTTCTGCCCCAGGGAGGTGGTGTCGGTTTTAAGGATCTGTTCAATGACCAGGTCGCTGTTGTAGGGTGTCTGTCCTTTCAGGAGGAGGACAAATAGCATCAGGAAGGATAGCAGTAATGTTCTCATGACCTATTGTTTAATTTTTCAGTTTGTTGTTTGCACATTCGTTGAAGGAAAGGTCCATAATGGGGTAGTTCTTCCAATCCTTGAAATCATAATGCCACCATTCGCTTTCGTAGGGTAGAAAGCCGTATTTTGTCATGATTTCCCGCAGGAGCTGCCGGTTGGCAATGGCTGATGGCGAAGCATTTCTGTAGGAATGGCTGGCTTTTTCGGTGAAATCGTCAAAGGTGGAAGGCATCTCTTTCTCAGCGCCGGATGCCAGATCGATCAGGGTTAAATCTACGGCACAACCCCTGTTGTGTTTGGATCCCGTTCGGGGAGAGGCAACAAAGGTTGTATCCGGATATACTTCAAAAAACTTCAGGGTCACTGCATAAGGCCGGTAGGCATCGTAGATTTTTAGTCCCAGTCCAATAGATTTCAACTCTTGCTGTATCCTTGCAAGGGCCTCTGCCGCAGGAAGTCGCAGATAGGCGCTGGGTGAAGGATAGATCACCTGACCCGTGAAATTGTTGGTGGTAGCGTAACGGATATCCAGTTTGATTCCTTTGATTTCGCTTTCCAGATCAATCAGCCTGTGGGATGGATTTGCCTTCACGAGCCGATCGTAAACGCTCATCTCAGATACAATTTCTAAGGCAAATGGGTTCTCTTTTTTCTGCGGTTGTTCCCATGCAACAAGAAGCAACTGAAGTATAAAGAGGAAGCTAAGTCGGGCTTTCTGCATATGCTGATCAACGGATGGTCTGATAAGATTGGATTAAAGATAGGATTTTTAGGAATACACTTAGAAGCAGTTTAAAATTAGATTATTCAAGACTATTTGGTTTTCCCTTTGTGAAACCTTGGTGAATTTGTGCCATTTAGTGGCAGGAAAGCGAGGCCACAAAGACACTAAAACACAAAGATTTCACAAAGAATTATGTAAAAAATTGAAAACTGTTTAAATTTTCAAAATATTATACCGGAGGTATGATATGTGGGTAGAAAGCATTTGATTGAAAGTTCATTTCGTCCCGTATGGGACGAGATAATCAATATTTGTCGATTTTCT
>CAZVTL010000160.1:6706-9129 GCA_964630075.1 uncultured Tangfeifania sp. | reverse complement strand
CATGGGAGTTGACAAGCGCTACGACCACAGCATGCGCATCCCACGCCCCGACCTGTCGGTGAAACTGGGAACGCCCAATGCCTGTACCAACTGTCATGACGACAAAACCGACGAATGGGCGCTTCAGTCTGTCAACAAATGGTATGGTGAGCGCAGAAAACCCCATTACGGAACGGTCCTTTACGATGCACTGAATGGAAAAGCCGGGGCCGATTCGGGATTGCTGAAGATGATCAACAGCAACCTCTATCCCGAAATTATCCGGGCTACCGCGATCGGTTACCTGTCGGCCTACCGCAGTCCGAAAGCTGCTGAGGCAGTCAAAAGGGCGCTGAATGACCCGGATCCGTTGCTGCGCTATGCTGCCGTGCAGAATTACATGGCTTTCGATTCGGCAGGATTGTTCAAAGCCTTGGTTCCATTGGTCAACGATCCGGTCAAACTGGTAAGGATGGAGGCAGGCAACCGGCTTTCCACCTACCGCAAGAGCGCTTTTAACCCCATTCAATACGAGGCTTTTGTCAAAGCATTGGATGAATCCAAAAAATCGCAGGAGTACATGGCAGATTTCCCTTCCGGGAGTTACAACCTTGGAAACTATTATGCCAAACTTAACAACCTGCCCAAGGCGGAGGCATTCTACAAGGCAGCCCTGGAGATTGACAATCTCTTCTTCCCCGCGAAGACCAACCTGGCGATGATCTATTACCAGCAGGGAAAAACTGATCTTGCGGAAACCATCTACCGGGACATCGTGGCCAAACATCCCGAAACCACCGACGGCTACTATTACCTGGCCCTGTTGTACAGCGAGCAGAAAAAGTACCCCGAAGCCATCGGTTTGCTTGAAAAGGCGGTAACCCTACCGGGAAATAATCCCAGACTCTATTACAACCTGGGACTACTATACCAGATGGTGGGCAGCAACGAACAGGCATCGGCTACTTTTGTCAGGGGACTTCAGATCGACCCCGGAAATTTTGACCTTTTGTATGCCCTGTTTGTCTTCCACCTCAACCAAAAAAACATGGAGAAGGCCAGGCTCTACATTGAACAGCTGGTTAAATGGTATCCCAATGAACCGCAGGTGATGGAGATGTATAGGAATTTCAGTAGCCAGAGATAGATACACTGAATTATTCAACAGTTTGGCTATAAGCTTGAAGGGTTCACGCAGAGGGTGCAAAGCAGACGCAAAGAGCCGCAGAGAGCCGCAAAGGTGATTGGTGAGGGTAGTAATTTTTATGGAATGCTCCAACCAATCATGTAAAATGGCTTCCTATTTTCATGAAAATTCCAACCACTCGTGTAATATGGAATCATGTTATATGAAAGATCCAAACAACCGCGTAAGTCGGTTTCATGTTCTATGAAAGATCCAAACAACCGCGTAAGTCGGTTTCATGTTCTATGAAAGCTCCAAACAACCGCGTAAGTAGGTTTCATGTTCTATGAAAGCTCTATGCAACCGCGTTTGTAGGTTTCGTGGAAAGCTGAAGCATAATTCCATGCTGAAAGCAGGCTTCCATCCTCCCTATTGCCAAACCTCAGTTAGGCTAAGATTCCAATTCTCTTTTTAAATCTCTCTATTTCACTGTCAAAAGACAATACTAAACTTTTCGGCATCTTTTTGGAAAGGGATTCATAATCTTTCATTGTCCCTTCATCAACATCGCCTTGGTGCTCCAGTTGAAAACAAACCAGATTGAATAAACCAAAAAATCTTACAAAAGGAAGTTCATCCATAACCAAAATATCTATATCCTTCTTGTCAATATTTCTATAAGAGTTATCTTTTGAAAACTTCCCCATTATTTTTAGTATAGCTATTTCAACCTGCTGTTCCTTCCCGGGATTTACCAATCTTTGGTATCGTTTCCGATCAGTAAAAAAAAATCCAGATTTTGAAGGAATAGTTGTGGCAAAAAATATCGCAACTGATGTTATCCCTCCTGTATAAAAAACTAGTCCAATGGGTTTTCCAGCAAAATATGCAATGACAAAGCAAGCTATGGCAAATAGTACAGATGCAACTGGTCCTGCTAAAAGAACCCTTGCAAACTTTTTACAATTATCACTTCGATCATCCAATGGAGATGTTGCTGCCACGCCTCCATAGTATCCTAAGTTTGTATTGAGGTATATTTTCAACTTATCGTCAGCTCTTTTAATCCCGAGTGGGCCGACTACAAATAATTCAAATCTAAATCCATTCATTAGCCCTGCAATTAAATGCCCTAATTCATGAACAGCCAGGACAAAAAATGCCATCACGACAATTCCAATCATCGTAACATATTTTCCAATACTTGTATCTGGCGCAAGATTCTCCACAAAACCAAATTCCTTTGAAACCTTAAATATTGCAAAAACTAGAACAACCATTAAAGCCCATTCCAGGTACCTGGTGTATTTCGATTCTT
>CAZVTL010000160.1:0-6606 GCA_964630075.1 uncultured Tangfeifania sp. | reverse complement strand
GTGAGCTGATAGGTGTACTTCGATTTGGACAAATTCTCTGTGGTGTAGTTGTAGCAATTGAAATTGAACACCTGATTTGCATAGAATTCTAATCCAGTTCCCTCGCTGTTCAGTAGTCTTACCCATTGGTTGTCGGTTCGCAATCCGCAATCTTCGGGCAACAGGTAAGGAACAAACATCTCTTCTACGGTCGATTTGTAACGGCCAATCCGGTAGCCGGTCTTGCGGTCGGGGTAGTTCTCCTGCGGACCGCGGCCCAGCCATTCGACCTGCTGCAGCTCCTTGTTCAGGACCCAGGCTGTCCCGATGCGGGGCAACCAAACAGGCATCTTCCCGCTGGGGTTGATGGCATGGTCGATCTGAATCGTCCCATCCTGCGATATAATATAGACCATGTCGTTGTCGAACCCGGCCTTGTCTGTGTTGCCGAACAGGGCAATCTCATGCACATGCACTTTAACCTTACCGTCGGTTTCACTGTGGTTGAAAGTTTCAAGTAGATACTTCATTTTATTCAACCCAAGGGCATACCAGGCAGTTGAAATCTGGTTGCCATAACCTTCCGGTTTGGGAATGACATTCACCGAATAGGTGGTCCAGTCGTCCTGTTCGTTGGCCAGCGGCGCCCGCCAGACATTCAGTCTTGGCCCCTGTTGCAGCAGCTCTTTCCCCTTGTATTGCATGGATTGAAGTCTTCCATCTGTCTGGCTGAAGGAGTAGGCAAAATTTGAACCGGAGATGACCAGTTGATTTTCCTGCTTTGTCACTTTCAGTGGTTCTCCCTGCTTCACAGCCTGCAGCTGAGATGCCGGAACCTCCCAGGGCATTTCGAGTTGATCCCAGGCAATTTCAAATCCCTTGGGAGCCCATTTCGTGGCCTCTTTCAAATGGAAACTGAGGGTGACAAGGTAAGTGGCACCCGCTTTCAATACCGGTTTCAGGATAGGCAATACCAACTTTTCTTTGGATTGCGGTTCTGCGCTGGACTGAATTTTACCCGAAGCAATGGAGATGCCATTCTCCTCCAGATTCCATTTGGAATCATACGCTTTCAGATTGGTGAAGAAATGGCGGTTCAACAACTCCACCTCCAGTTTTTCCCGGTTGCTCCATCTTGCCTCCACCGGCCGGGCCGACCGCTTCATCTGCCACATCTCCGGTTCGGCTACCCGGTCGGGCCATATGCTGCCATAGGTACGCGCACCGATGCCGTAACTGAAGAATTCACCTCCCTTTTGTTCCTGCTCAAAATCGAGCCAGAGGGTGGCCTTGTTTTTCAACTCCGACCCGGCTTCAAACAGTTCACTCACCTCCCTGGCCTTCGCAAAGATTCCGACCTGGTCGATGACTGCATCGCACAAATAATTTTTGGTCTCCTGCCCATCCAGCTCCGCGTTCCTGCCAATGTTCAAAGGATAGGGGAAGTTCTTCAAATTCCCTTTCACCGGCTTTTCTGCCAACTTTGCCTTGTCGATGAAAAACGCCATGCTTTTCCCATTGTAGACTGCAGCCAGGTGGTGCCACTTTTGCAACCAGCTTTTAGGCAGTGCGGCGCGCAGCTGCTCCTTTTTTGCGGTATAGAGATAAAATTCAATGGAGTCTGCCCCGATCTGTTTCAGTCCAAACTGGAAATTACCTTTGGTCAGCAGGGTGCCTCCCATGCTCATCAGGGACCGGGGAAACACCCACATCGAGAGGGTCAATTCATCTCCGTCCATCTCGAGGGTTTTATCCTGGTAGACCTCGACCCACTGGTCGTGGCCATTCAGATCGAGGCCCTTGCCCTGGTGCCCTTCCACAATTTTAGCCCGTCCCATCAGGTGGGCCGGCACCTTGTTGCCTGAATCGTCCGTCAGGCTGCGGATGGGTTCGCGCAGTCCGGGACTCACAAAATCCCAGATGGCTCCACCCATGATCCTTGGATAGTTGTAGATCACCTCCCAGTAATCGTCCAGTGCGCCTCCGCCGTTTCCGGCAACCGAGAGGTACTCATCCATAAAGGAGGGTCTCGGATCGGCACTTTCGGGTACCATCCCCACCTCCGTTTTAAGCTCAAATGGAGTCGGATAGCGGGGTCCAATGATCTCCTCGCATCTGTGGGCAAAGGCATTTCCCCCGTACATCCAGGAGCGGGAGGGATCGAGTTTGCGCCCCTCATCAATGACCGCGCAGATGTTGGCTCCTTCGCCGCTCTCATTCCCGGCACTCCAGAAAAGGATGGAAGGATGGTTCCTGTCGCGCAGCACCATTTTTCGAACCCGCTCGCGGTACATGGGTTCCCAGGCTACATTGGCAGAGACGAATTCAGTAGCGTGCGACTCATCCCCGGTCTCGTCGATGATGTACAACCCATATTCGTCGGCCAGTTCGAGGTATTTCGCCACGGGTGGATAGTGGGAGGTACGCACACAATTGATACCGAACTGCTTCAGGATCTCAAAATCCTTGCGAATGGTGGATTCGTCCATGGCATGTCCCAGATCGGGATGCTGCATGTGGCTGTTGATGGCGTTCAACTTGATGGCCTTCCCGTTGAGGTAGAAAACCTGGTGGCGGATTTCGGTCTCCTTGAATCCGATGCGTCCGGCGATCACCTCTTCGGTTTTGCCCTCCCCGTTGACCAGCTCCATGGTGAGATGGTAAAGGTTCGGAGTCTCTGCCGTCCACTTCTTTGGATCTTTTATCAGTGAGGAAATTGCGATGGTCTGCTTGCTTGCCGATTCAACCTGAAAGGGTTCTGATGAAAAGGTTTTGACCACTTTGTCTCCCGCATCCAAAACGGTGGCACGGATTTTACAGCTCTTTTTGAGGGTTTTGGAGATATTGGAAACGGTCATCTGCAATTTCAGGTTGGCGTCGGTATAGGTCTCATCCAGATCGGTCATGGCGTACCAGTCAGACAGATGCACTTCGGGGGTGGCATAGAGCCATACATCGTCGAAGATGCCTGCCAGCCGCCAGTAGTCCTGGCACTCCAGGAAGACCCCATCCGAAAATTTGTAGACATTGACAGCCAAAGTATTTGTGCCTGGCATTACAAATTTGGTGATGTCGTACTCCGCCGGCTCCTGGGCTCCTTCGTTGTACCCCACCTCTTTCCCGTTGATCCATACAAAGGAGGCAGAGGCGGTCTTCTCCATCCGCAGGAAGATCCGTTTCCCTTTCCAGGCGGCCGGTAGGGTGAAACTCCTTCGGTAGGAGCCGGTCGGGTTGTATTCGCGGGGTACGAAGGGAGGATTGGCACGAAATGGCTGGGAGACATTCCTGAACATTGGGTCGCCAAAGCCCTGCATCTCCCAGTTGGACGGGACTGCAATTTCGGACCAGCCCTTGTCGTCGAAATTGATTCTGTAGAACTCTTTGGGGGTTCCCTCCGGGGTATTGGCAAAATGGAATTTCCATTTCCCATTCAACATCAGCACATTTGCCGATTTTGCCCGCTGCAGATGGATGGCCTCCGCTGAAGTGGCAGCCGGAATGCAAACGGTGTGCCCCTCTTGCTGGTTCAATTCATAGATGCTGACATCTTCCAGGTATTTGTAGGGATTGTCGAGGAAAGAGGGTTGCTGGGCAATGGCCACGGCAGACCCTATGAAACACAATAATCCAAGGATTAAAAATTTTGGCCACATTTTGAATTCATTTATAGATTGATTATTCGTCTTCATTTCAAAAAGCTCTTCCTCCATACATTAAACACCGACCTGTGGATGATCCTGTAATGGGGATGGTAGGCATTCTCATACTGCTCACTGTGGTGCATCACCACCTCCCCACCGGCAAGTGTTTTGGCAATCAGCTTTTCATCCGATTCCAGGTCAGGCAGTCCGGGTTTCATCTTTTTTATCACACGGAGCACCTCATTCCACTCCTTTGTCCAACTTTCAATGTCAGGTTTCCGGGCCAGCGGGACACTCTTCACCATGCCAAGCAGCAAGGTATCGCGGGGGATTTTGCCGCTTTTCAAAAGCTTCAGGTTGATCCGGTAAAAATCGTGGTTGGTTCCCAGGGGTTGCCAAAGCAGCGGATCGGTCCAGTCCGGTTGTTTCAGCTCCCAGTCAAGGTATTTGCCCGCACCAATGGTGTCAGGAATCAGGTGTCCCGGACCATAGGCATCCTGGAAATAGTTCTTGTACAGGTCTTTCAGCCTGGCTTCGGGATAATGGGTCAACTCATCCTCAACAAACTGCTGTATTTGCTTTTCGCGATCCGGAGGAATGGTCACCGAAGTTAAAACCACAAACAACAGACAAAAAGAGGTATTCATGCTAATAAATTTCCTTGAATCATTGAAATACAAGTTATTAGTTCTTCCTTGGGTCGTACCGTTGCTGGAACCAGATCCTGAACCTTGACTCAGGGGTATAGGTACTTCCGGCAGAGGAGTAATCACAAAGATTCAGGTAGACAGGGTCGGCCCCTTTCTCTGTATAGGATTCCAGTTGGAACAACGCCTTGCCGGTAATCCAATAATCACTGTTTGCGGGAGCTACCTGGAGATCCAGGTAGCCCTCCTTGTTGGTGATAGGGGCAATGCTTTCATCCACACTGGCTCCACCCAGCCGGGCATCCCTTGCCAGCACCAGGGGTCCCCTGATGAGGGCCAGAAAATCGTTGGGGTCGTCCAATTTTTGTATTTTGGTCCGCATGTCAAGCTCGAGCGTCACTTCGTCCGAATCTTTCCAAAGCCTGTTTACGGTCAGGTATTCCCCTCTTTGAACATTTGGCACCTCTAGCCCATCCACCTTCACTGAGTTTTTCAGGCTCCATTCGGGAATCCGGATCTTCAACTCAAATTGTTCCGGTTTGCTGATCTTTAGCCGGAGGATGGTTTTTCCCGAGACCGGGTAATCGCCCGACTGGGAAATCTCTATCGGTTGTTTGCGCGGAGAGTTCAAGGCGTAACTTCCGGGTACGAAATAATTCACCCGTACCCCTGAAAGCTCACCCATCACGATGGTATTTGGCAGCAGAAAGAGCGCCCTGGGACCGCTGGCGGTGCAGCAATTCAGTCCCATGCCGCACTGCTCGCTGCCATGCATCCGCTCCCCGTTGACGGGGGTATACTTGGACCAGTCGCTGCCATCGGCGGTCATCGAACCAAGCAATGCATTGTAATAGGCGTTCTCAATGGCATCGGCATATTTCACGGCGCCGGTCAGGCGGAAGAGCTGGTGGGACAATTTGATCCAGGTGGCGGTTACACAGGTCTCCTGGTAGTGTGCGATAGGTCTTGTCTGCAACTTCTTCCCTCCAAACCAGGTCTCCGTACTGGCACCCGAGCCAACGATGTTGATTTCAGTATCCAGGATATTCTGCCAGGTAGCCTCAACTGCCTTCAGATATTCTGGAGTACCTGTAATTCTGTACAGTTCAAGCAATCCTTCGTAACACGACATCATCTCGTAGGCTTTTTGACCCTGGTTTTTGCTGTACCAGGTCTGGGGAGAAGGTTTGGGCAGGAAGCGCTCCCCTACATTGACATTTGCCTTGGAAATGAGTTGGGGACCCTCCGGAGTTTCCCATTGACGGACGATCTCCAGTGCGAAATCAAGGTAGCGCTGCTCGTTGGTAAAGTTGTATAACAAGCAGATGGGCTCCAATACAGAGGAGGCAGCCATCCCCCTGTGGTTGCCTTGCAGGACAATCTTTTCCTTTCTGTCGGTCAGCTCCTTGATCAGGTGGTCGGCCAGCAGACGGGTTGCCTGCAGGCATTTCTTCTCTTTTGTTACATCGTACCAGGCCAGCAATCCCAGCATGCAATATTTCCGGCCCCAGATATCCCAGGATTGCAAATGCTTATCATCAGCATAATTGCCGATGTAGCCATCCGGCGTCTGGGTCGAGATCAACCCGGCCACGGCGCTGTCCAGTTTTAATTTCAGCCCGGGAGTTGGATGGTAGCGGTAAGCAAGCACCGCCGAAGTGAACCATTTGCCCCAGAATTCTGACTGCCAGCAGGAGGCTTCCGTACGATTCCGAAAGGGAGCAACCAATTTTTCCTGGTTCTGCGCCAGGATCCGATTCTCGTAGGCCAGGTCGCATTGATGGCCAATGTGGCCCTCCATTTTCAGGACTGTACTATTGCCAAGAAGGTCTCTGACTGCAACATGACCATTGGTTTGTGAAACCTTTTTCTGCGAAAGGCAGATGCCGGCAGAGAGTAGGAAAAGTAGGGTGAAAAGTGAGCGGTTCATGGAAGTTGGTGTAGAATTTTAGAACAAGCAAGATACAGAAAGATGTTCAAATTTCACAACTGGAAATTTTGGATTTAGTATTATCTTAACTTCCGAAATAACGATCAAACCCGATGATTACGATCGCTGGAACCGTTTCCGGAGTTTCTTTCAGGGGCAGATAAAAGAGATCAATACAATGTTCAAGCCTGATCTCTGGTGGTTCGACGGTGACTGGGAGCACAGTGCCGAAGAGTGGGAATCGCAGAAAGTGCGCAGGATGATCCTTTCCGGAAATCCAAATGCGATCATCAATGGTCGCCTGTAAGGGTATGGGGACTACGATACCCCGGAACAAAATTTTCCGGTAACCAAGCCAAAATTCAACTGGTGGGAGCTTTGCATGACAACCAACGACAACTGGGGCTTC
>CAZVTL010000159.1:0-9264 GCA_964630075.1 uncultured Tangfeifania sp. | reverse complement strand
GTCGGAAGAGGTGGGAATGCAAGTGCACCACGACAACCTCTCCATCGAACTTCAGGGCAAAAAATTCTTCCTGTCACATGGGGATGACCTGGGGAAAAAGGATTTTGGCTACCAGCTGATCAAGAACTTCTTCCACAACCGGCTAGCCCAGTGGGCATTTGCCAAGATTCATCCGGATCTCTCTTTTCGCCTCGCCCATTACTGGTCAAAAAAAAGCCGTCTCTCCTACAAGCATGGAGACCGTCCGTTTAAAACCATCGAGGCAGAGGAGCAGTATCTGTTTGCCATTGGTGCAGAAGCAAAGGAACATTTTGATTACTATATCTTTGGTCACCGTCACATTGTCTTGAATGAGCAAATTGCTGAAAACAGCAGGCTGATTATTTTGGGTGACTGGATCAGAAAATTCAGCTATGGGGTATTCGATGGAGATGAATTTACCATCGAGACCATGGCCAAAAACAAATTAAAAGAATTTAGTATAACAATTTAATCATGGATAAAAAGCTTTATACCGTTATCGTTGGGACCGGATCTTACATTCCGCAAACAGTCATTCCAAACAGTTACTTTTTGGATGCAGAATTTTATGATCCGGCGACAGGAGAAAAATTCGCAACTTCGAACGAGGAGATAATCCGAAAATTCAACGAAATCACCAACATCGAGGAGCGCAGGTATGCAGAACCGGACCAGTCGACCAGTCATCTTGGAACATTTGCAGCAGAAGATGCCATCGTCTCTTCCGGGTACGACCGTGAGACCCTCGATTTTATCATTTGTGCCCACAATTTCGGGGATATATATCCGGGAACCTACCGTTCTGAAATGATTCCTGCAATGGCCAACCGGATCAAACTGGGATTGGGCATCAAAAACACCAACGTATTTACCCATGATGTAGCAGCCGGGTGCCCGGGATGGACCACTGCCATGATCATTGCGGATGCCTACATCAGAAGCGGACTGTTCCAACGCGGATTGGTCATTGGTTCTGATGTCAATTCGCGGGTATCCGATCCGTACGACCGCGATCGCATGATCTTCTCCGATGGTGCCGGCGCCGCCATCGTGGAAGCAGTAGAGAGTGAGACCCCCATCGGAATCCTTGCACAGGCCAGCAGATCTGACAATGATCCGGTCATGTTAAAAATGGCTGTTTCCTTGAATCCCAACTACAAAGGGACTGAAGTAAATATCAGGATGGCCGGTCACAAAGTATACGCCTATGCACTCAGTGCGGTACCTGGAGTGGTGAAGGCCAGCCTCGACAAAGCCGGACTGCATTTGACAGACATCAAGAAAGTACTGATCCACCAAGCCAATGAAAAAATGGATGAAGCGATCCTTCAAAGGGTCTTCAAATTGTATGGGATCAAGGAGTTTAACCTGGATGTGATGCCAATGACCATCCGAACACTTGGCAACTCATCCACAGCCACGGTGCCTACTTTGCTGGATCTTGTGCTGAAAAACAAGATGGAAGACCATGCCATCGAATCTGGCGACCACATCATCCTTACCTCTGTTGGTGCTGGAATGGTGATCAATTCAATAGTCTACAAGTTTCCCTGAGAAATAACGCATATCTGGAAAGCGCAACCGTCCTGAATGGTTGCGCTTTTTTTCTTGAAACGAGGCCACAAAGGCACCAAGGCACTAAGATTTCACAAAGTAATTACCACACTATAAAAAGGCCAGAATTGTACAGAGTTGGTGATGCTGAATTGCATTAAAATATAATAATCTGTAAAACTTAGTGTACCTTAGTGCCTTGGTGGCCTAGTTTTTATCATTCGCAAATAAAGCAAATATTTACCCTATGGAATTCATCTATCCCATACTTACCTTTCTTATTGGCGGCATACTTGTATTTCTATGGCAACAACGCCGTTTGAACGACGAACGGACTGCCCAGGCAATAATCCTCAATGAAACCGAGAAACAGGGTCTCGCCCAAATAGCCGAAGCCGAAAAAAGCCGCTCGCTGGCAGAGCAGCAACGCTCCTCGCTTTCCAGGGACTTTGTCGAGATAAAGGCTGAACTATCGGCCGAAAGGCAAAAAAATGAGGAGTCCATCAAGTTGTTGACCACCTCCCGTGCAGAACTGGAACATGCCAAAAAACAACTGACCGACAAAGCAGCCGAGTTGGAGCAAATCCAGAAGCGGCTGACCGTGGAATTCGAAAATATGGCCCACAAAATTCTGAAAGAACACTCGGCAGAGTTTACGACCCTTAACCAGAAAAATATAGGAGAGATCCTTTCCCCGCTCAAAGAGAAAATTACGACCTTCGAAAAGAAAGTGGAGGAGTCGTACGAAAAATCCCTTAGAGACCAGACCGACCTGAAAGCCGAATTGAAAAAACTTCAGGATCTAAATCAAAAAATTGGCAATGACGCCCAAAATTTGACAAATGCCCTCAAGGGCGACGTAAAGAAACAGGGCAACTGGGGGGAGGTAGTGCTGGAGCGGGTATTGGAACGATCCGGCCTGACACTCGGACGCGAATACGAGCGCGAGGTAGTGGATGAGAACAGCGATGGCAAGCAGATCCGGCCGGATGTGATCATTCACCTTCCTGACAAGAAACACCTGATTGTAGACTCCAAGGTCTCTTTGATTGCCTACGAAAGGCTGGTCAATGAACAAGCCGATGAGCTCCGGATTCAACACCTGGCTGATCACCTCAAATCGCTTCGATCCCACATCAAAATGCTATCAGACAAACATTATCCGACTGCCAAAAATCTCAACAGCCCTGATTTTGTCCTGCTCTTTCTGCCCATAGAATCCTCATTCAGCATTGCCATCCAGGAGGACCAGGAGTTGTTCAATTATGCCTGGGACAACAAGGTAGTGATCGTTAGCCCCTCCACTTTGCTCGCCTCCCTGCGCACCATCGCCTCCATTTGGAAGCAGGAGAACCAAACCAAAAATGCCCTGGAAATTGCCTCCCTTGGAGCCTCCCTCTACGATAAATTTGTAAATTTCGTACAGGATCTTGAAAAGGTCGGAAAAGGAATTGAGACGGCCCAGTCCAATTATGCCAATGCCATGGGCAAATTACATACCGGAAAAGGAAACCTGGTTCGTACTTCTGAGAAATTGAAGGAGCTGGGAATCAAGACCCAGAAATCTTTACCTGATCATCTGATCGAGGATGATCAACCAAAAGAGTTGCCCGGAGAGGGATCAGATTTGTTCAAAGAGTAACAGATGGCCCGCCACCAGTGCCAGTGCAAAAAGGAAAAAGAGGAATTCGCGCCAAAATCCGCGTTTGCCTGACATAAAAAAAGTGGTGATCAGAAAGGATACCGGGACCGTTGATACGGCGATTATACCCAATCCGGTTGAGGTTAACAGAAAAACAGAAGGGAGGGTTAACCCGAGCATCCAGTAAAGTATGAGGAAGTACTTTCGTGTACTCATCTTCCTGATATTGACAGAGTTGACAAGATTTATACTGCCAAACACAGAAAGGAAAAAGATAAAAACGGTTACCACCAGAAATCCGATATTGAAAATAAACTGGTTGTTTACAGATTTGACCCCCAGTACAATGGTCGCCAAAATGGTCTGATCTGATCCGGAGACAAAAAGAAAGGCCCACAGAAGAAACCAGGGTAAAGTAATGCCAATCAGCGGAATAACCAACAATCTCCAATTGTCACTCTTCTGCAATACAAAAATGGAGATCCAGATCAATGGCAACAAAGTGACCACCGGAAGGTAAAACAGCGAACCGATGGAGAGCAGGAAGGAGGCATTGAAAGTGGAGGAGATCTCATTCTTCCGGTGGTAAGTAGAGAAAACAAAATAGACAGACAACAGAACGAAAAAAGTGGCAGGATAAGCCGGGTGAAATGTTTGAAGCGCCGGAAAAGATGATACGATGCTAACATAAACAATTCCAGGGAGGAAGGTTCTGTGTTGCAAAAACTGAAATTCATAACTTAACAGTGATAGAATCAAAGCATTGATCAATACCAGTGCAAAACCCGTTACCACCGGCCAAATGGTGGTCCCGGTAAAGAATTTGGCAAAAAATGTGTAAAGCGGCATCATCCCTTCCCCAGGCACAATGATCAGCGACACAGGTTCGCTTAGTGGCTCCATCCAGAAAAGGAGGGCCACCAGCGGAATGAGTATTGCGCTGTAAACACTTTTGCTGTTGAAGAGCCTCAAAAACATGGATACCTATTTTAAATCAAATCCCAAATCACGCCGGAAGTACATCTTCTCGAAAGAGATGCGTTCAATGTTCCGGTAACTTCTGGACAACGCCTCTTCCATGGAGTCGCCTATTGAACTAACAGCCAGGACCCTCCCACCATTGGTGAGGACCTCCTCCCCCGACAGTCGGGTACCCGCATGAAAAACTACACCCTCTTCCGCCAATTCAAGGTTCCTGATCACATTTCCCTTTTCGAAACTTCCGGGATAACCTCCGGCTACCACAACGACCGTGACAGCCGTCCGGGGATCGGTGACCAATATCTTTTCATCCAGGTTACACTGTGCAACACCTTCAAACAGATCAATCAAATCGGACTGAATCCGCATCATGACTGCCTCCGTCTCCGGATCTCCCATCCTGACATTGTATTCAATCAGGTAAGGATCCCCCTGGCAGTTCATCAATCCAAGGAAGAGGAATCCCTTGAAGGCTATACCCTCCTTTCGCAATCCATTCACAGTTGGAAGAACCATCCGCTCCTCCACCTTTTGCATAAATTGCTCCGTAACAAATGGCACCGGAGAAATGGCTCCCATTCCACCGGTATTCAGTCCGGTATCTCCCTCTCCGATCCGCTTGTAATCCTTTGCCTCCGGCAATATTTTGTAGTGGGTACCATCTGTCAGCACAAATACCGAACACTCTACCCCGGATAAGAACTCCTCGATTACTACAGTAGAACTGGCACTTCCAAAGAGTCCGTCCAGCATCTCCTTCAACGACTGAATGGCTTCGGGAAGGTTATCAATGATCAGGACTCCCTTTCCGGCTGCCAGACCATCCGCCTTAAGGACATAGGGTGCTTGCAGACTTCTCAAAAAGGAAATCCCCTCTTCCAGGTTACCCGCGTTAACGGTATAATACCTGGCTGTTGGAATATTGTTGCGAAGCATAAACTCCTTGGCAAACTCCTTGCTCCCTTCCAAACGTGCGCCACGACTGTCGGGGCCTATCACTGGAATATTCTTCAGCAGCTCATCTGCCAGGAAGAAATCATGGATTCCAGCGACCAGGGGGATCTCTGGCCCGACGATGACCATCTCCACCTGGTTTTGAAGCACTGCAACTTTGATCGCCTCAAAATCAGTCGAGTCGATCGCCAGATTCTCTCCTAGCGCGGCAGTCCCTGCATTGCCCGGAGCAATGAAGAGTCGATTCAGTTTACTGCTCTGCCTTAATTTCCAGGCAAAAGCATGCTCCCTTCCACCCGATCCAATGATTAAAATATTCATAACTGTAACAATATTGGTACAAAATAAACAAGAATTTCCTTTATAAAGGCGCACGGGATGCCATTCTGAAAATTTATCTTAAATTTGGTAAGAGAAAGAGTGCCTATAGTGAACTAAAGTGACTAGAGTGACTAAAGTTAGGGGGTTCAAAATTTGAACCAATCTAGCTAGTTGTGAAGTACTTTAGGCATTTTAGTCACTTTAGTTCACTGTAGGCACTTCTAAATTATATGACCAAACAATCAATCGTCGTAGTAGGTAGCTCGAACACCGATATGGTGATCAAAACATCAAGGCTGCCTCTTCCGGGTGAGACCATCCTGGGAGGTGATTTTCTGATGAACCCGGGTGGGAAAGGAGCCAATCAGGCGGTTGCTGCCGCCAGGCTCAATGGCAATGTCACACTGGTCGCAATGGTTGGTAATGACATTTTTGGATCTCAGGCAAAAATCCTTTTCGAGAAGGAGGGTCTCCTCACCGATTTCCTTTTTACCGATCAAACCTCCCCTTCCGGCATCGCGCTGATCACGGTAGATGACCATGCCGAAAATTGCATCGTCGTTGCGCCGGGAGCCAATGCCAAACTTACCAGGAAAGAGATCGAACTGGCCAGTTCAGCCATTCTTTCGGCAGAAATTCTTTTGATGCAGTTGGAAATTCCCCTGGATTCCGTTTGCCATGCCGCAGAAATAGCCTTCAAAGCAGGGAAAAGGGTCATTCTCAATCCTGCTCCGGCACAGCCATTGCCCGACAACCTGTTGAAAATGCTCTACCTGATCACGCCCAACGAAACAGAGTTGGAGCTATTGTCGGGATTGCCGGTAACCAATGCGGAAACGGCCGAAATTGCAGCGAGGCAACTCCTGAACAAAGGCGTAAGCGTGGTGGTGGTCACCATGGGAAGCCTGGGAGCGCTGCTGGTCACGCCAACATCTTGCCAACTGATTCCCTCATTTCCCGTCAAAGCCGTGGATACTACTGCTGCCGGCGACTGCTTCAACGGGGCACTGGCCGTCGCTATCGCAGAAGGTACCGACCTCGAGACCGCCATTCGCTTTGCCAACAAAGCCGCCTCCATCTCGGTAACCCGGATGGGTGCACAAGCCTCAGCCCCCTACCGGGATGAAGTTGAGCATTGAGAGTTGAAAACTGAGCGTGAAAAGATGGGAAGATAGGATTGAAGGGGTGGCCCTATGTAGCCGTCCCAATTGAAGAGACTGCAGGGGCGGCCCTGTGTGGCCGTCCGAATAGAATGCAGTGAATAGATTGTAGTGAATAGTGGAAAAAAACTGGTGCTTAAATTTGTACAATAAAAAAAAAATATGAATCGTACATTTCTGCTCCTTTGGATTGCAATCTGGTTTTTTGGGGGTTGCGCGTCCAGGAAGGTTGAAAAAACGCATTTGCCAATAAAGATCATCCTCGATACCGATATTGGGCCGGATTACGACGATGTGGGAGCTGTTGCAGTGCTTCATGCCTTAGCCGACAGTGGCAAAGCCGAAATACTTGGCATTTTATCCTGCAACAAAAATTCCCTGGTGGTGCCCACCATCGAGGTGCTGAACAACTATTTCGGGAGACCGGCGATCCCGGTAGGTGCTCCAAAATCAAAAGGGGTTACCATCGGTGCCTCCCAACACTGGCCCGACTCGCTGGTTGCCCGCTTTCCCCACAAAACCAGCACTACTGCGGCTGCCCCGGATGCAGTCACCCAGTACCGGAAAATTCTGGCCACCCAGCCAGATGGTTCTGTAACGATTGTCACAGTTGGTTTCCTGACCAATCTCAGTAACTTGCTGCAGTCTCCGGCAGATGAGATCAGTCCATCGACCGGCAAAGAGCTGGTCGCCAGGAAAGTCAGCAAGCTGGTTGCCATGGCAGGCTGGTTCCCCCAAGGAAGGGAATTCAATGTCTACATGGATTCCACTGCTTCGAAATACTGTTTCGAAAACTGGCCAACTCCCATCATTTTTACCGGCTTCGAGATCGGGAAAGAGGTAAAAACCGGGTTGAAACTGGTAGGGAGTCCCATCCAAAACAGTCCGGTGAAGGAGGCTTTCCGGATCGCCATGAAAGGGTCCAAAGAGGACCAATACGGACGCATGAGCTGGGACCAGACAGCAGTGATAATAGCACTATACGGATCAGAGCCCTTTTTTACTACCGTGAAAGGAACCATCCGGGTTAACCCGGACGGCAGCAACAGCTTTGACGAAAACTCGTCAGGAAAGCACCTGTATGTAAAGATGAAAATGAGTCCCGACAGTCTCGCTGGATTTATTGAAAAGAGGATGATGCATTTACCGTGGAAGAAGGACTGAGGGACTAAGGGACTGAGGGATGGAGAGACGATAGGACGACAGAGGAATGACGGAAAAATGAAACGGTGAAACGGAGATTGTAGGGGCGGCCCTGTGTGGCCGACCATCATATTTTTCTCCGACAAATTTCTTTTTTGACCACCCGTTCGCCACAACTCAAATCTTACCACGTAGCGGTTACTGTATTGCAGCCTGGGGTTTAGCGACGAAGGAACGACACCCCGGGTAAAGGAAGGACAGGAGTTCACCGTCTTCATTAGCATTTTAAAAATAGCAATACGATGGGATCGGACGGAAGGAGCAAACAAATGATGGTGAGACGGAGGGGAAGACTAGGATGAGTAGACGACTGGGAAGAGTGTTAAGGTCCAAATCGTCCAACGGGTCCTAAAAGTCCAAAAGAAAATAGTAAAGATAAAAACCAAATAAACGACCAACTTATATGAAGCACCTTAACATTTTTGCTTTGGCACTTATTGCACTGTTTGCCTCCTGCAGCCAGCCTGACCCAACGATCCGGACCATCTCACCGGAGATGCTGAAAGACAAGATTGCCGGAGGATGGGCAGGGAAGATTCTGGGGGTAACCTACGGAGCCCCTACCGAATTCAGAGCCCTGGGTCGCACCTACGAGGACAGCATTCGCTGGAAACCTGCCGATGCTATCGGTTCCCTCACCCAGGATGATCTCTACGTCCAGCTCACCTTTCTGATGACCATGGACCAATATGGCATCGATGCCCCTGCAAAAAAATACCAGGAGCTTTTCGCCAAATCGGGGTACATGCTTTGGCATGCCAATGCCCAGGCACGCAAGAACTACTTCGACAGCATCTTCCCTCCCCGCTCCGGGGCGCCGGAGTTCAACTTCCATGCCAACGACATCGACTTCCAGATCGAAGCAGATTACATCGGATTTATGTCGCCCGGTATGCCCAACAGCGCGACCAAACTGGCCGACAAGATTGGACACATCATGAACTACGGGGATGGTTATTACGGTGGAGTTTTTGTGGCAGCACTTTATGCCGAAGCCTTTTTTGAAAAGGATATCTTGAAAGTGGTGGAAAAAGCACTTTGCTCGATCCCGGCAGAATCGGATTACGCAAAGATCATCCGGGATGTTATCCAATTGAGAACGGCAAATCCGGCTGATTGGCGTGCCTCCTGGAGTGTATTGGAGGAGAAATGGGGCAAAACCCACATTTGCACGGCCGGCTCCACATTCAACATCGATGCCAAATTCAATGGGGCTTTCATCGTGATGGGGCTTCTGTACGGAGAGGGTGATGCAATGAAAACACTGGAAATCTCTACCCGCTGCGGGCAGGATTCGGATTGCAACCCCTCCAACGCGCTGGCAGTTTTGGGGGTGATCAACGGATTCAGTCAAATGCCAGAGGCAATGCAAAAAGCGGTTATAGAAATTCAGGACTCCCCCTTCATCTTCACCGATTACACCTTCCG
>CAZVTL010000158.1:248-9271 GCA_964630075.1 uncultured Tangfeifania sp. | reverse complement strand
ACCATGGCAAACCCGGCAAGGGACTCTCCATCCAGATGAGCGTCAAACAGGGACCGGTTACCCTGCTCTCGGTGGTAGAAGGGAAGGATGGCCTCTTCTTTCTGGTGGCCGAGGGAGAATCAGTATCCGGACCTACTCTGCAGATCGGCAACACCAACAGCCGCTACCGCTTCGCTCCGGGAGCCAAAGCCTTTATGAACCAGTGGTCCAAACAGGGACCCGCGCACCATTGTGCCATTGGTGTAGGACACCTTGCCTCCTCCATCGAAAAACTGGGAATGATATTGGGAATTGATACGGTCAGAATCTGTTGAAGTAAAAATTGTTCCAATTTTTACTTCAACAGATTCTGCTCTTTCGTTGATAATAGCCCGCATGCGGCATAGATATCCTGCCCCCTCGAAGCACGAACGGAGGTGAAGATCCCCTTGTCGTTGAGCTGGGTCTTGAAATGGCTGATGGTCTCCTCGTCCGGACTCACCAGTGGCGTTCCGGGTACGGGATGGAAACGGATCAGGTTGATCCGGCATTTGATCCCATTCAGCAAACGGCTCAGCTCTTTCACATGAAGGGAAGTGTCATTCAGCCCTTTGAAGAGGATGTATTCGAAGGATACCCGCCGCTGCCCGCTGAAATCCCATTTCCGGAGCTCCTCCACCACCTCCGCAATCGGGTAGGCCAGCTGGACCGGCATCAGGCTCTTGCGCTGCTCATCGAAAGGAGTATGCAGACTGATGGCCAGGTGTGCTTCACTCTCCTTCAGAAAGCGCTGCATGGCTGGTACAATTCCAATCGACGATACCGTGATCCGTCTTGGACTCATGCCATAACCCCAGGGTGAGGTGAGGATTTCAATGCTTTTCAGTACCTCGTCCAGGTTGTCGAAAGGTTCACCCATTCCCATGTACACAATGTTGGATACAGAAGTTGCCTCTTCAATACTTCTGATCTGGTTCACGATCTCGCCAGCCGATAGCTGTCCCTGAAAACCCTGTTTGGCGGTCATGCAAAAGAGACAACCCATTTTGCAGCCTACCTGGGAGGAGACACAAACCGTGATACGGTCGTCATCGGGGATCATGGCCGTCTCTACAAACTGATGCCTCCCTGTTGTAAAGAGATATTTCTTGGTTCCGTCCGCACTTACCTGCACTTTGGTCGGTGGGGCGGTACCAAAATCATATTTTTCTGACAGCAGCTCTCTCGTCTTTTTGGAGAGATTGCTCATCTCCTCCACCGAATTGATCTGCTTTTTGTACAACCAGTCGGCCAGCTGGCCTGCCGTAAACTTGGGCATGCCCAAATCCACCGTCAGCTGAATCAATTCATTCAGTGTTTTCCCAAAAAGCGGTTCTTTGGTTGTTTCCATCACGTTAGAAATATATCTCGGCATAAATATGATCGTAGGGAATTCCCCTACCGATCAGCAGATCCCTGACCTCCACCACCATCAGTGCCTGGCCGCAGAGGTAGTACTTATCCCCTTTGGGCAGTTCCTGAACCTGCTTAAGGTAATCGGTAATCCTGCCAGGAAAGTGGAGAGTTCCGGTTTCTCTGCTGCAACAACAAATATAGCGGTCACCCAGCTCCTTGTGGAGGTAATCTTCGAAATAAAATTGGTTAATGTAACTTACGCCATGGATCAGTTTCTTGTTTTTGAATCGACCAGATCTTATCATGCTGTAGAAAGGGGCAATTCCGGTTCCGGTGGCTATCCAGGTAGCCGGAGCATCATCACTGGAGAAACTACCGTAGGGGGCAGAGACATAAATCAGGTCACCGGTTCTCTTTTTGGCCAGCTGAGGTGTCAGTACTCCGCCGGGTTTCACATTGAAGAGAACGGAAATATTCTCCTCCTGATTGCCACTGCAAATACTGTAAATTCGGGGTGGCTCATTGGGGTCGATGGCAATCTTTACTACCTGACCAGGATTAAAATCCTCTTCCCTCTTCCAGGAAACGACAAACACATTGGGTGATATCTCTTCGTTCCCGGTAATTGTTACCGGCTTCAAGGCATGTCTGTTTTGATTGTTCAATTGCATCAATTAATTATTTTCAATTTTCGATCCCGGATTATCGATGGCCCCACGTTCTAAATTTGTTCCTGCTTTCCGCCATTCAACAGGGACTTGTCTCATCTTCCATAAATTGATCCATCCGTCCGATAAGATCATTTTTCCATTTTCACAATACTACCGCGGACGGTGGACTTTTTGCATTCCATAGCCCCGGGTTCCGCTCCGCTTTACCCGGGGCTACCCATATCTGCCGCTACTACGTGGCTGGATTCCCGGAATATTATCATTGTGGTCTATAAGGATAATTTTATAATCTTATCTCACCATCCCATCTTCTCATTTTCTCAATTCTCAACACCAATCTTCGGAGCTCCACTCGCCCATTCTCCCCATTCGGCAAACTCAGGGACCACCTCACCTGGTCGCCCTGTCGTTTCTCCGTTTCTCCGTTTCTCCGTTTCTCCGTTTCTCCGTTTCTCCGTTTCTTAAACTATAAACGTAAGGCCGGAAGGAAAGTTTTGCAAAAATAGAAAATCTATTTCAATGAGTGTGAGATTTTTACCCAGATATCATAGGTACCATCAGGCTATTCTTTCATTTTTTAGGTAACTTCGTCCTGGGTTTGAGGTATAAAAGGCTTCATTCAGTGGATATGATCAGGAAAATAGCAAATGGGTTCAGGTGGGTATTGGTACAGATCGTACTTTTCCCGGTCTATTTTTACAGGGCCGCCATCTCGCCGCTTACCCACTCCTCCTGCCGCCACATTCCTACCTGTTCGCAATATGCCATCGAGGCGGTTAAAATACATGGCCCTTTCAAGGGATTCCTAATGTCCACCAACCGAATCCTCCATTGCCATCCATGGGGAACACATGGCTACGATCCGGTACCACCCAGGGAAACGAGGGGAGAGGGGGCGAAGGGGAGATGATGGAGGACGGGAAATGACGTAAGGATAGCAGGGGCGGCCCTATGTGGTCGTCCTTAAAGAAATCTAGAAAATGTTGAAACGGTGAAACGGAGACTGGAAATGACAGAGGGACTGGGGAAGTGGAACTCTGTAGGAAGAAGCATTGAAACAGGGAAACGGAGAAACGGAGAAAGCGAAACTCTAAAGTTATACCCTGAAGGGGTTTAAGCTCAATAGCCCCGGGTTAAGTGACGAAGGAGCGATTCCCGGGGGAGGAAAAGGTGGGGAGACCAACCGTCCGTGGTAGCACATTGAAAAAAGATCTTATGACCGCATCGGACGGAAGGAGCAAATAAAGAACAAAGAGGACACGAATTAAAAACGGAAAACAGAAAAAATAACTACAAGGATTGCAATCAATGAGGAAATTAATATTGTTACTGACCATTACCATGATCCTGGCCTCCTGCCAGACGACCAAAAAATCGGAAGCAAAGATTGTCTTTGCAAGCATTTTGCCCATTCAATACTTTGCCGATCAGATTACAGGAGATCTTTATGCCTCCGAGGTAATGGTACCTCCCGGTGTAGGACCTGAAACCTACAACCCCACCCCCCGGCAGATGAGTGAGATGGCCAGGTCCAGCGCCTTCTTTGCCAACGGCTACCTTGGCTTTGAGGAGGCCTATGTGGAGAAGTTTCGTTCGAACAATCCCAACATGTTGTTTGTCAACACCTCCAATGGGGTGGAACTGATACATGCCGAAGGACACGACCATGGCGACCATGCCCACGAAAAAGGGGTAGATCCGCATACCTGGTCCACACCGGCCGGAGCCAGGATTATTGCCAAAAATATTTACGAAGGGATGGTGAAAATCGATCCTGCCAACCAGGCCATCTTCAAAGTCAATTTGGATCGGTTGCTGGCAAAAATTGACAGCATCGACAGTGCCGTGAAGGTTATTCTTGCCAACATACCCTCCCGTAAATTTATGGTCTTCCACCCGGCCCTGGGTTATTTTGCGCAAGAATACAACCTCGAACAACTCTCCATCGAATTTGAAGGGAAGGTGCCAACACCCCGCCACATTCAGAATATAGTGCTGGAAGCCAAGACGCACAACATTACCAACATTCTGATACAGAAAGAATTTGATGTGGAAAATGCCGATATTATTGCCAATGAAACCGGTAGCAAGGTAATCCAGATTGATCCTTTGGCCTACGATTGGCCGGAAGAAATAATTTCGCTGGCACATAAAATGGCTGGAACCCATCGATAATTGCCACGAAGACACCAAGTCACGAAGGTATCACAAAGATTAATAAATCAGCAAAATAGAGCTTGGTGAAACCTTCGTGACTTGGTGTCTTCGTGGCAGAAGAAGACTTTTCATTGTAAACTCCCTGCTAAAATATTTTGTAAATTTGCGCCCGATATGATGCTTCAAAATCTCTCCTATATGTTTCCGTTAATCGACATACGCAACCTAACGGCAGGGTATGACGAGAACATCATTCTGACCGACGTCTCACTGACCATCCACAACAACGATTTTATTGGGGTGATTGGTCCCAACGGGGGAGGAAAAACAACACTGCTGAAGACCATTCTTGGATTACTGAAACCTATCCAGGGTGAAGTCATCTTCCACGAATGTATGACAGAAGGCAACCACCACAGAATTGGCTATTTGCCCCAGATCAACAACATCGACCGGAAATTCCCCATCTCAGTTTCGGAAGTGGTGAATTCAGGCCTGATGTCCAGAAAGAGTATCATCAAAAGATACACAAAAACAGAGATGGAGTTTGCCGGGGATCTGATGAACCAAATGGGAATATATGAAATACGGAACATGGCCATCGGAGAGTTATCCGGAGGGCAAATACAGCGTGCCCTTTTGTGCCGTGCCCTTGTCAACCAACCAAAACTGCTGGTACTCGACGAGCCCAATACCTATGTAGACAACCGTTTCGAGAAAGAGCTCTACGAAAAGTTGCGCAAGCTGAACGAAAAGATCGCCATACTGCTGGTCTCCCACGATCTGGGAACCATTTCGACCTATGTGAAATCGATCGCCTGTGTGAACCACTCCCTCCATTACCATCCCGGAAACAAGATCACTCCCGAACTGATGGAGGCCTACGAATGTCCGATCCAGATCATCACCCACGGTAAAATCCCGCATACCGTCCTACACCAACACGAAGCATGATGGAGAACCTGATGTCGCTGCTGGAGATGAACTTCTTTCGGAATGCCCTGCTGGCCTCCCTGCTGGCAAGCATCGCCTGTGGCATCATCGGAACCTACATCGTCTCACGACGAATTGTCTTTATCAGCGGCGGAATCACGCACGCCTCATTTGGAGGTATCGGAATGGGCTATTACATGGGCTTTGATCCGATTGTTGGAGCCGTCATGTTTGGAATATTCTCTGCCCTGGGGATCGAATTCTTTACCAGGAAAGCCGATCTCCGGGAAGATTCAGCCATTGCCATGCTGTGGGCCTTTGGGATGGCACTCGGTATCATCTTTATCTTCCTCACCCCTGGCTATGCCCCGAATCTGATGAGCTACCTCTTCGGAAATATCCTCACTGTTTCCCTGACTGACCTGCTGTTCCTCACGCTGCTGACGGTGGGAATTGTCGCATTCTTCATCCTCTTCTACCGGATGATCCTGTTTATTTCGTTTGACGAAGAGTATGCCCTCACCAACAATACACCGGTGCGACTGTTCAACATGATCCTCATCTGCCTGGTGGCGCTTACCATCGTATTAAATATCAGGGTAGTCGGCATCATCCTGGTCATGTCACTGCTAACCATTCCACAAGCCATCTCCAACCTTTTCACCCGCTATTTCCACAAGATGATCTTCTTTTCCATCTTTTTTGGATTTGTCGGCTCCATGTCAGGACTCATCTTCTCCTACATTTACGATATTCCTTCCGGGGCTGCCATCATCTTTGCACTGGTGCTCATGTACGGGATTGCCAAAATCTACTTTCTTACCAGGAAAGCACTCGCCAACTCTTCTCCAACCCAAGTCTCCTAGTTCTCTCACCCATGCGCTTTGCCCAGTGCCCTTTGCCATATTTTCACATTTTCACATTTCCCAATTTCCACATTATTCCCTACCTTCGCACACGAAAGTCTTAATTCGTATTACCATGACCGTCTCCCGATTCAGCGTATCACTGGAAGAAGCGTTGCTTGCTACACTCGACCAATATGTAAAGGAGAACCAGTTCCCCAACAGGTCACAAGCCATTCGTGCACTGATCGAGAAGAACACTGTCGAAAAGAAATGGCAATGCAACAACCTAGTAGCTGGTGCCATTGTACTGGTTCATCCAAACAGCAAGAAAGAGGTCTGGAACCGCTCCTTTGAATTACAGACGCAATATGCCTCAGTAGTGCTCTCCTCCCAGCGCTTTTTCATTGAAAATGATCACACCATGGAGGTCATCACCGTGAAAGGGAGTGCCCACACCTTGACCGAATTGTCTGATCAGCTGATTGGAATCAAGGGAATCGAACATGGTAAACTGATCATGAGCAAGGTGAAGTAATTTTTTTGCCCATGTCGTAACACTTTATTTGATGTTCGTAATACTATTACGGAGGACAAGGAGCAGAGGGCATAGGGCAGACAGCAGGGGCGACCCTTTGTGGTCGTCATTGAAGATGGTTGGGAAATATTGAAACGGGGAATCGGAGAGGGATAATGACTGAGGGACGGAAAAATGACGGAGAGACAACTGGGGCGACCCTGTGTCGTCGTCTTGATGATGCCTGGTTTTAAACCCTGAAAGGGTTAAAGCATAATAGCCCCGGGTGAAGCGCAGCGGAACCCGGGGTTCAGGAGTGCAGGGAGTCCACCGTCCGCGCTAGCCTATTGAAAACGGAGGGACGATGGGATCGGACGGAAGAAGAGTACAAAGAAAAAAGCACATTCAAATATATGTGCAACTTTAAATAGCAAAATATGAAAAAAACAATATTGATTTTCAGTACACTGGTTTTCCTTACTGGCGCAAATGCCCAGGAAAAACCATTCTCGGTCAAAGACACAATCCCTATCAAAGAGGTGATTGTTACAGGTACCCTGACCCAAATTAACCGCAACTTTACCCCAATGGCCGTCTCGGTAATCGACAGGAAACAGATTGCCGAAGGGAATGAATCCGCCATACTTCCTTTGCTCACCGGCCGGGTACCCGGACTCTATGTGACAGAAAGAGGAGTGACCGGCTTTGGTGTGGCAGCTGGTTCGGCGGGGCAGATCTCCATCCGTGGCATTGGGGGAAGCCCAACAACTGGGGTATTGATGCTGATCGATGGTCATCCGCAATTTATGGGGTTGATGGGACATCCGCTGCCGGATAGCTATGTAGCCTCAGACGTTGAGCGGGTGGAAGTAATCCGTGGACCAGCATCGATTTTGTATGGCTCCAATGCCATGGGTGGGGTGATCAACATCATAACCCGAAAACAGGTGGCGGAAGGGCTTGGCGGAAGTGCCAAACTCTCCTACGGCTCTTACAATACCCAAAAGCAGGCTTTGTCAGTTGGATACAAAAAAAGCAAATTCAGCACTTTTGCCTCCTTCAACCACGACAAGACGGACGGGCATCGCCCCAACTCAGATTTTGAGATCTTCAATGGATACCTGAAAATGGGTTATGAATTCAATGAACATTTTAAAGCAAATGCTGATTTTTCAATGGCAAAATATGATGCCCAGGACCCGGGACCGGATACCCTCAAGGCAAAAGCTGGAAATCGCATAGATATTACCCGTGGATACTGGGCGTTCTCACTTGCCAACCAATTCGACAAACTGTCGGGTGCGATCAGATTCTACAACAATTTTGGCGAACACACCATTTCGGATGGTTTTCACTCCAGGGATAAAAACAATGGCATCAACCTCTACCAAACCCTGAAACTCCTGGAAGGGAACAATCTTTCATTTGGTGCCGATTTGGCGAATTATGGCGGGAAAGCTGAAAACACCAAAGCCTTGAACGGGCAAGGAATAACATTTGCTGACACCACGGTTCAGGAGCGTGGCATTTATGCTTTTCTTCAGCAAGAACTCTTCCAAAACCTCACCCTAAACGGAGGAATCAGGTTGCAACATCACAGCAAATATGGGAGTGAGTGGATTCCATCGGCAGGTTTTGCCTGGCAACTCACCCCCAAAATAACCTGGAGAGCCAATTTTTCAAAGGGATTCCGCAGTCCCACCATCCGCGAACTATACATGTTTAACCACAATCCAAACCTGCAACCCGAAAGAATATACAGCTATGAAACCGGTTTGGCACAAAATTTCATCGAGCAGAAGCTGAAGGTAGAACTGACCGGATACCTCGTAAAAGGTGACAACCTAATTGTAACTGGAGCCATGGGAAATCTCTACAATACAGGAAAAATCAATAACAAGGGATTGGAAGCAGTACTCCAGGCACGTCCAATCAAACAGTTGGAATTGTTGTTGTCGTACAGTTACATCCACATGGAAAAACCCATTTTCGCTACCCCCAAAAATAATCTCTTCCTTAGTGGGACTTACCGTTGGGATAAATTTAAGGTCAACTGTTCGTTCCAGCAGATTTCAGATCTGAACAACGATGCTACCGGTAAAATTAACCTGATCAGTTACAGTTTGATCAATGCCAAGGCTGCCTGGAGTTTAAACAGACACCTTGAATTTACCTTGAGTGCTGAAAATCTCCTGGGACAAACCTATGAACCCAACCGATATTACCCGATGCCATCCACTACCCTGTTTGCAGGTATTCTTTTGCAGCTGGGTACAATGTAAAAAGGTCCAAAGCAGGTTGCTCTGTGAAATCTATTGTTAACCAACTGTTAAGTAAATATTTAATTTTTTACATTCCTTTAAGCAGGATATTTTTTAGCAATTATTGTATATTTTTGCGTAAAATTTAAGAGGTTAAGGTTATTCTCAATTGAGCGGCCCGATTGTTTAATGCTTACTTGGTTGTAGCTTACTTTGTAAATCTCCTGAACATGAAAAACATAATCTTCTAATATCATTCGGAATG
>CAZVTL010000158.1:0-238 GCA_964630075.1 uncultured Tangfeifania sp. | reverse complement strand
ATGAAACTCGACAACATTTTTAGTTTCCTGGTTCCCAAAGACCGTAAATTTTTCCCACTGTTCAATGATGCCGCTGACAACATGGTGCTGGCATCGGAACTGCTGATAAAACTTGTAAGGGAAAGAGATTTGAGCCAAAGGCTGGAGTATGTGAAGCAGATTAAAGACGTGGAACATGTTGGCGACGACATCACACGAAACCTTCTGAATGAACTGAACGGCACTTTCATCACCCCAT
>CAZVTL010000157.1:8145-9281 GCA_964630075.1 uncultured Tangfeifania sp. | reverse complement strand
TCGCCCAATGGCTTTCCAAGAAAATCGTTGTAAATTTTGATCACTTCAGGATTTTCATGTGATTTGCGGATGGGTTTTCCCAGATCTTCTGCATAGATAGCTGCGGCACGTTTTTTTCTGATCTCCTGGTTGGTTGGAATGGGCTGACCTCCACCACCAAGGCATCCTCCGGGACAGGCCATCACCTCCAGAAAATGAAAATCTGCATCTCCTGTTTTGATCAAATCCATGGCTTTTTTGGCATTGGTTAAGCCATGCGCAATGGCAAATTTTAATTCAACACCTTCCAGGAATCTCCATACTTCAACTGTATTCTCTAATTTAATACTACTCATTCTTACTCCCTCCATTCCCCGGATGGGTTGAACCACCAGGTTCTTGAATGGAATTTCCCGTCCAGTAACCAATTCGTAGGCAGTTCTCAGCGCGGCCTCCATCACACCGCCGGTCACTCCGAAGATCACGGCTGCACCGGTAGATTCTCCCATCAGCCGGTCGAACTCCATCTCTTCCAGTTGGACAAAATCGATTCCTGCCTGCTTGATCATGATGGCCAGTTCACGGGTTGTCAGTACATAGTCCACATCGCGGTAGCCACTTCCCAACATTTCGGGCCTGGCTGCCTCAAATTTTTTCGCCGTACAGGGCATCACTGATACGGAAACTATTTTTTTCGGATCGATGTTGCGGACCTTGGCATAGTAGGTTTTAAGCAGTGCCCCAAACATTTGCTGAGGAGATTTGCAGGTTGATAAATTGGGAAGGTATTCGGGATACATGTGCTCGATGTATTTGATCCAGCCTGGGGAACAAGAAGTGGCCATGGGCAAAGCCACTGTTGAATCCTTGTCTACCAATACTTTCTTCAATCTGCTCAGTAACTCTGATCCCTCCTCCATGATGGTGAGGTCTGCCGTAAAATCGGTATCCAGAACTGCATCGAAACCCAATCTTTTCAGTGCAGCTACCATTTTGCCCGTTACCCTGCTTCCTACTTTGTAGCCTAGTTCTTCACCCAGTCCAACCCTTACAGCAGGAGCTGTTTGGACGACTACATGAAGTTCGGGGTTGGAGATAGCATCCCATACCTCTTCAATGTAATTTTTCTCCACCAGTGCACCCGTCGGACAGCGATT
>CAZVTL010000157.1:0-8135 GCA_964630075.1 uncultured Tangfeifania sp. | reverse complement strand
ATGCTTAGTCTTATCGGCAATGGCATCCCAGACTTCTTCGATGTAGTTTTTTTCGACCAAAGCGCCGGTTGGGCAGTGATTGATGCATTGTCCGCAATTGGTGCAGACCACATCGTTCATCGATTTCTCATAGAAAGTGGAAATTTTCATCTCATGGCCCTTGTAGGCAACAGCCAGTGCATTAACTCCCTGCAACTCTTCACAGGTTCTTACACAGCGCTGGCAGCGGATGCATTTGCTGTCATCCTTGACGATACTGGGAGAGAAGTTGTCGATGGTATGGAGTTTTTCCTTGTACAATTCAATGAAATCCTGGGTCATTATCTTGTATTCTGAAGCCAGAAGTTGCAGCTCACATTTTCCGTTTTTGTAACACTTGGTGCAGTCGGAGTTGTGTTCAGAAAGCAGCAGTTCAATGATATGCTTGCGACAGTTACGGACTTTCAGGCTGTTTGTTAAAATATCCATTCCCTCCTCGCAAGGAGTGGCGCAGGCTGCAGCCAGCCTTTTTTGTCCGGTTACCTCTACCAGGCAGACCCTGCAATTTCCTGCTACGCAGATGTCCTGATGGTAGCAGAGGGTAGGAATAACCACATTTACTTTCTTTGCTGCATCCAGAATTACTGTATTTTCTTCCACCTCTACTGCTATTCCGTTGATGGTGATATGGATCGTTTCAGACATAATTGTAATATTTTGGATTTTGGATTTTCGATTCTGGACTCTTCGACAGGATCAGGGACCGGAAGCATCATGCATTTACCTATTATAATATGTTGTATTGCCAAATCATCACATTGTCAAATTGTCACATTGCCGCATCGGTTCATTTTCAAATTTCCCAATTTTCAAATTAGTAAATCATCTCCTCCCTGAAATTCTCGACGATGGAGGCAAAAGAGTTGGCCACCGATTGGCCAAGTCCGCATTTGGCGGTATATTGCATGGTTTCACTAAGTTTAAGCAGCTTGTTGAGATAGGGTGCCGGCCTTTCTCCTTTTTTTACAGCTTTTATTCCTGCCAGCAGCTGTTGGCATCCAATCCTGCAAGGGGTGCATTGACCACAGGACTCCTCCCTGAAAAATTCGAGGTAGTTGTCGAGCAGGTTGTACATGGAACGGGAGCTGTTGAAGAGCATCATGGATCCACCTGTTGGCAGGGAGATCCCAACCAGTTTGCCCTGGTAGCCAATGGCTGTCTCCTGAAATTTCTTCCTGGGTACCAAAAAGCCTGAGGCACCGCCAACCTGAACAGCTTTGGTATCTCCATCCCCAAATTCATCGACAAAATCCGACAGGCTCATCCCCAATTCAAGCTCGTAAATACCTGGTTTTGGCGTGTCTCCGGATATGGAGAAGAGTTTGGATCCTCTTGAATACTGTACCCCCAGGTCATAGAATTTTTTGGCGCCGTACTTGAAGATGGTATAGGTGTGGGCCAGGGTTTCGACATTGTTGATCACAGTAGGCTTTTTCCTGTAGCCGCTGATGGAAGGGTAGGGAGGCTTGTTTCTGGGTTCCCCTCTTTTTCCCTCGAGCGATTCAAAAAGAGCGGTCTCCTCCCCACAAATATAGGCTCCGCTTCCCATAAAGATTTTAACTGTGAAATCCAGATTTATTTTTTTACAGAAGTAGCTGAACTCGTTGATGGCCTCGTTCAATGGTTTCTCCAAGAATTTGTATTCACCACGAAGGTAGATTATGCCGTTTTTGGCTCCCACAATGAAACCGCATACTGCCATGGCTGTCAGAACTTTGTAGGGAACTCTTGTTAGAATTTCACGGTCCTTGAAGGTTCCTGGTTCTCCTTCATCGGCATTGCATATGACATATTTCTCGTCGCTTTTTACCTCTGAAGTCAGTTTCCATTTTAAACCGGTTGGAAAGCCAGCCCCTCCGCGTCCCTTGAGTTCGGAACCAATCAGTTCATTGATCAGTTCTTGTTTGGGGCGCTGGATAGATTTCTGCAATATTTTCTCCCAGTCCGTATCCTGAACGAAAATAAAATCAACCCGCTTTAGCAAAAGATGTTGTTCTATCATGGGGATTGTTTGAAGAGTTTGAAATGTTTATGATGTTCGAAATGCTCTGAATTTCAATAAATCCAAACAGGAGGAGAAAATTCAATGGCCTTTCAGAGCTCCTTTTTAAGATACTCTCCCAGTATTTCACGAACTTTTTCGGGCGTTAGCTCAGTGTAAACTTCATGGTTGATTACCATGGCCGGTGCTTTGTGACACCATCCGAGGCAGTTGGTCTCTACTAGACTAAACCTGCCATCTGGCGTAGTCTGGCCAATGTCAATTTTAAGCATCTCTTTGATTGCCAGCAAAATTTGGTTTTTGCCTTTCATTGAGCAGGAGATGGTCTTACAGACTCTTATGGTGAATCTCCCCATTTTCCGGTGCTCCAGAAAGGAATAAAAGGTAGCCGTTCCATAAACTTCGGCAGCTGGCAGATCCAATTCTTTTGAGATCTCCACCATTGATTTTTGCGAGAGATAATTTTCGTGTTCTACCACCCCCTGCAGGATGGGCAAAAGGCTTTCACGGGTGCGGCCGTGGAGATCGGCCAGCGCAACAATTTTTCTGTGCAGTGAATCCATAACGGTAAGATTTAGTGAATTAAAAAAATACCGGATTCGGTTCTACTAAATTAAATCATTCATTTTGAGGAAACAACTGCATAAACATGTTTTATATCATATTTTTAACTGAAAACAAAAAAACCGGCTAAACCGGTTTTTTTGTTTTCAGATCATGGGGTATTTCTTGAAAATCTCTGTCGATTTCATCAGGATATCCACATAGTGGGCCCTTCGGTAAGCGTAGGGTTCCTTGCTCATTTTCATGGAAAGTTTGCCTTTGAATTCGGCAATGGTTTTGTATCCTTTGGCATCCATCCAACCCTCCAGGGTTTCCAACATCTGGGTAATATGTGCTGCCTTGTTTTTGTAAACGGTACTGACGGCTTGAACTGAACTAGCACCCGCCAGAAGCATTTTGACTACATCTGCACCATCCGAGATTCCACGGCTCGCGCACATGTCAGCTTTGATATTACCGTACAGAAGTCCAATGAAACGAAGGGTAATCTGGTAATCCTTTTCATGGGTAAGATCAAAGGGGAAGAAGAACTCTTCAGTTTCTATGTTGATTTCAGGCTGGAAAAAACGGTTGAATACGACCACCCCATCTGCACCTGCCTTGTCGGCCTGACCAATAAAATGAAGGGGATTGGCATAAAAAGGAGAGAGTTTAACACTGATAGGGATCTTCACCAATTTTTTCAATTTCTTCAAAATGTCAATTTGGTGGGCCTCAATTTTGGCACTGTCATTTACAGCATCCGTGGGCACATCGTAAAAATTAAGTTCAAGTCCGGCAACCCCTGTTTTTTCGAGTTGAACTGCATAATCTTCCCAGGATTGGTCGTAGATTGCATTCAGACTGGCGAATACCGGGATGTTCACATTTTTGATGAGTTTTGAAAGATTGTAAAGGTGTTCGCCGGCTCCGCTGTGTTTGATTTCAGGGAAGATATTCCCCATCTCGGCATTGCGGTAACTGTATTCACCCACCTGTTCGTCGAGCTGGATCTGTTCCAGATTGATCTGCTCTTCGAAAAGCGATCGGTAAACAATCGCGGCGATTCCTGCACGCTCCAATTTTTTAATTGCGTTGAGATCTTCTACCAGGCTTGATGCGCCAAGTATAATGGGATTTTTTAACTCAACCCCCATAAATGTTGTTCTAAGATCTGCCATAGTTTCAGTTTTTTATCACTTTGTAATATTAGGAATTATTGTCTTTTTCCGGTAGCCATAAACAAAAAAATACCGCGTTTCGGCGGTATTTTTTTATACGGAGTGACCAGAATTTTTGTTTTCAAATAGTGGTACAATTTAGCATGCTCAATCAAAAATAGATCAGTAGGTTCATCGACAAGGTAACGCCAACCATGACAATGGATACCATGGTCATCAGTTTGATCAGGATATTAAGGCTGGGGCCGGAGGTATCCTTGAAGGGATCACCGACTGTATCACCAATAACAGCTGCATTATGGGCGGCACTTCTCTTGCCTCCGTGGTGTCCTTCTTCAATGTATTTCTTGGCGTTGTCCCATGCTCCTCCGGCATTGGCCATAAAGACTGCCAGGATAAAGCCGGTGACTGTACTGCCCAGCAACAAACCCATCACGCCGGGTATACCAAACAAAACACCAACTATTATGGGAATAAAAATGGCCAACAGGGAAGGAACCAACATCTCTTTTTGCGCAGCCTTGGTTGAAATTTCCACACATTTGGCATAATCCGGTTCTGCGGTACCTTCCATGATTCCAAGTATCTCGCGGAACTGGCGACGAACCTCATCCACCATTTTTTGTGCGGCACGACCAACAGCATTCATGGTCATCCCACAGAAAAGGAAGGCAGACATACCACCTATGAAGGCTCCTACCAGCACCAGCGGATTCATAAATGTGACATCAAATGCGGCCAGAACGTCTATGAGGGTACCACTTTTTAATTGGGCGGTAAGCGGATGTTCGGGGTGAAAATGCACCATCCCAACACGAGCCTCTTCCAGGAAGGAGGCAAGCAGTGCCAGGGCGGTTAAGGCGGCAGAACCAATGGCGAAACCTTTTCCTGTGGCAGCAGTGGTGTTGCCAAGGGTGTCCAGTGCATCGGTGCGCTTGCGAACCTCAGGTCCCAATTTGGCCATTTCGGCGTTACCTCCTGCATTGTCGGCAATCGGTCCGTAAGCATCCGTTGCAAGGGTAATACCCAAGGTTGACAACATACCAACGGCTGATATGGCGATGCCATACAAGCCCATGCTGAAGTCCTTCATGTGCCAGCCTGAGGCAAAACCAAAGGAGAGAATAATGGCAGCACCTACGATCAATACCGGAAATGCGGTGGACATCATGCCGGTTCCGATACCGGAAATAATAACCGTAGCCGGACCGGTGGTTGAAGAATCTGCAATTTTTCTGGTTGGGCTGTAGGAGGAGGAGGTATAATACTCCGTAACCTGTCCGATACCAATACCAGCAAGAAGTCCTGAAATCATGGCCATCCAGATTCCGGTGTAATTTGGCAGTTTAAGCCAGTACAATATAAACCATGAAAGTATGGCAATGCCTGCGGCTGCACTATTCACGCCTATTCCCAAAGCACTGAGAAGTTGTTTCTGAGAGGCTCCCTCTTTTGTGCGTACCAGAAAAATACCCATGATTGAGAGTATAGTTCCCACTGCTGCTATCAACATGGGTGCCATGACGGCCTTAAATTGCATGGTTGTTCCCATGGCAGCGAATCCTGCAGCACCCAAAGCGGCTGTCGAAAGAATTGCTCCGCAATAAGATTCATAGAGGTCGGCGCCCATTCCGGCAACATCCCCTACGTTGTCACCCACGTTGTCTGCAATGGTTGCAGGATTGCGCGGATCATCTTCGGGTATACCAGCTTCTACTTTACCCACGAGGTCAGCACCCACATCGGCTGCTTTGGTAAAGATCCCTCCGCCAACGCGGGCAAAGAGTGCCTGTGTAGAGGCTCCCATACCGAATGTCAGGGTGGTGGTGGTGATAATATTCAGGTTGGTGCCATCCAGTGTTGCACCGGCAGGATAGATCCAGTTCAGTACAATGAACCAAAGTGAAATGTCAAGAAGGGCAAGTCCGACAACCACAAGACCCATTACCGCACCACTGCGGAAGGCTACCACCAAACCTTTGTTGAGCGATTGGTTGGCAGCATGGGCTGCACGTGCGGAGGCATAGGTAGCTGTTTTCATTCCAAAAAACCCAGCCAAACCAGAGAAAAAACCTCCGGTAAGAAAGGCAAACGGTACAAATGGATTTTGGATCTTCAATCCATAAGCTAAAAAGGCAAAGAATAGCGCCAGAAAAATAAATACCAGGGTTACGATCTTGTACTGCTGGCGAAGATAAGCCATGGCACCTACCCGTACGTGCTTGGCAATTTTTTTCATCAGGTCAGTACCTTCGCTGTAGCTCATCATGTCTTTGTAGAAGTAGTAAGCAAACAGCAAAGCGACGATGGAAGAGGCTGGAATCACCCAAAAAATCGGATCAATCATGTCTGTTAATTTTGTAAATGTTCAACATAAGTTTTAGGAGCAATTTGGTTTAAGGCCAAATTACGTCCAAAGTTGTCAAAAAAAATCAGACAAAATAGTGCTCGTATATTAAGATAACATTAATTCATAATCGTCATTTAATCAGTGACATAGAAGTATCTAGATAAGTATATTTAATTTCATGAATTGTTAGTTTTAGCGAAACATTGTTTTACCTTTCATATTGGAGGTTCACCTGATAATAAACACCGGAGTAATCATAATTTTTATAAATTTGGATTAGCATCCAATGGCATGATCGGCATGCCGAAATCTACTTTAGTTTTTTTCTGATGAAGGATATAGTCTTGATTATCATGGCATTTACTTCGCTATTGCTTGACTCTCAACGTCACGTTTTAAGCGCACAAAACAACAATATTCTGGCAGTGACTTCCCTCCAATGCGAGTGTTTGGAGAATCCGTTGGGCATCGAGATAGCTGCTCCGCAATTGAGTTGGAAACTGCATACCACCCTTAGAAATCAGAAACAAACAGCTTATCAGATTCTTGTGGCAGATCGGGAAGAATTGCTGATGAGCGACAAAGGCAATTATTGGGATTCCGGTAAAATTAATTCATCCGAAACAACCAATGTACCCTATCGTGGAAAATTGCTTCTTTCCCGGTTAAAATTATACTGGAAAGTCAGGGTTTGGGACGGATCCGGCAAGCCATCTCCCTGGAGTGCCATTGCAACCTGGGAGATGGGATTTTTGAAAAGTACAGATTGGCTGGCAAAATGGATTGGAACAGGTGAAGACTCATTTCCTGATTCTACCATTACTGGCCCTGCTCCCTATTTTAGAAAAGTATTTAGGTCTGATAATGCAATAGTTTCAGCAAGAATTAGGGTTTGCGGACTCGGATTTTATACCTTGTCATTGAACGGAAGGATGGTTGGAAACCAGGTACTGGCTCCGGTACAAACCAACTACGACCTGCGCAAATTGCAGAAATTGATCTATTACCATGATGACCAATCCCGGCAACGGGTTCTGTACAATACATTTGATGTGACGAAACAGTTAAAATCCGGTGAGAATGTAATTGGCATGGTGCTTGGCAACGGTTGGTACAACCAACGCGACAGAACAGTGGAGGGATGCATGTGGTACAACACTCCGAGGTTGATTTTTCAACTTGAAATTGATTATAGGGATGGAACCAAACAATTTGTTTGCAGTGACAAGAGCTGGAAAATCTCCGAAGGTCCTATTCGCAAGAATGGAATTTTTACAGGGGAGGTTTATGATGCCAGACTTGAATTGGGTAATTGGATCGATGCCAGATACGATGACGGGAATTGGCGAAATGCCCTGGAAGTTCAGGCACCTGCAGGCCAACTTCAGTCCCAGCTCGCCCCACCGGACAGGATTATCCGGGAGATTCAGCCAAAATTTCTGAGCAAGGGAACAAGTGGCAATTATTTATTTGATGCCGGTGAGATGATTTCGGGTTGGGTATTGATCAAAGTGCATGGACAGCGTGGCGATACGGTTCGAATCAGACACATTGAGGAGCTTGGAGGCGATTACCGACAAATCGATATTTATGTTTTAAAAGGTACCGGTGTCGAGTATTATCAACCACGTTTTACATGGCATGCATTTCGACAGGTTGAAATTAGTGGTTTAAAATATCAGCCTCCTGCCGAAGATCTAGTCGTCAAGGTCGTACATACGAATGTGGTTCAGGCGGGCAATTTTGAATGCTCCAATCCGCTTTTCAACAAAATATTTCAAAATTTTGTCAGGACCCAGCTGGGAAACCTTCACGGTAGTATCAGCAGTGACTGTCCGCACCGTGAAAGACTTGGTTACACAGGGGATGGTCAGGTGGCCATCGAAGCGGCCATCTACAGTTTTGAGATGACCCGTTTGTACCAGAAATGGTTTCTGGACATGGAGGATGCCCGTAACCACCAATCCGGATATGTTCCGCATACTGCTCCTTTTGGAGGTGGGGGAGGAGGTCCGGCATG
>CAZVTL010000156.1:2375-9298 GCA_964630075.1 uncultured Tangfeifania sp. | reverse complement strand
CTCTAGGCACTTATTCGGTTATATCATAAATGCGCGGCTCCACCTCACCTCTGGCAACCATCAAGGCATTCATAGCCAATGCCTTCAATTCATCCTGCCCGGCGTACACAGAAACAGGAGCAATAAATTCGACCCTCTCACGGATCAATGACATCATTCTTCGGTCGAATGCAATTCCCCCTGTCAGCAGAATGCCGTCTATACGGCCTTTCAGGACAGTAGCCATCTCCCCGATGTATTTCGATATCTGGTAAGCCATGGCCTCGTGGTAGAAAGTAGCCTTTTCATCGCCCTTCCTGACAGCGAGTTCCACTTCGCGGGCATCATTGGTTCCGAGATAAGCGACAAATCCACCGTTGCCAGAAATCATGGACATAATTTCCTGGTAAGTATACTGACCGCTGTAACATAGTTTGACAAGATCCCCTACCGGCAGTGAACCGCTTCGCTCCGGTGAAAATGGTCCCTCGCCGTCGAGTGCATTGTTGACATCGATCACCCGGCCATGTTGGTGCACGCCGACTGAAATTCCACCGCCGAGGTGGACCACAATCAAATCGAGCTCTTCATAGGGTTGTCCGACCTTCATGGCATGCTGACGTGCGACCGCCTTCTGGTTCAGTGCATGGAAAATGGATCGCCTGGTAAAAAGCGGATGACCGGATACCCGGGCAATTCCGTCCATCTCATCCGTAACCACAGGATCTGCAATCAGTGCCAGCATTCCAGGATGCTCACGGGCAATGTCAAAAGCAATCATCGAACCAAGGTTGGAGGCGTGCATGCCCATGACCCCCTCCCTGCAGTGCTGAACCATCAGTTCATTGACCAGGTAGACTCCGGACTCCAGCGGATAGGTTAAACCACCCCTTCCAATCACTACATGAACCTCCTCCAACAGCAATCCCTCCTTTTCCAGTTGCTGAAGTATGCTGCTCCTGCGAAAATTGTATTGATCGGAAACGGTAGGATAGGCAGAAAGGTCTTCAATGGAGTGATGCAGGGTTTTGAGGTAAATACAGATTGAATTTTCGTAAATAGCGATTTTGGTGGTGGTTGAACCCGGGTTAATCACCAATATTCTGACAAGATCTGAACTATCCATGGTCTGTTTTTTTAGATAACTAAGGCCGCTAATGCGATGGAATACTGCTTGGTAAGGGTGGAATCACCGCGGGAAGTGAGTACAACCGGTACCCTGGCTCCGGTCAACATGGCGGCAGATTCTGCCTTTGCCAGTTTCATGTTGGTTTTGTAGAAAACATTGCCGGCATCCAGGTTGGGAAAGAGCAAACAGTCGGCATCTCCGGCGACCTCACCTTTGATCCCTTTAATTGCCGCAGCCTCCTTGTCAATGGCAATATCCAATGCCAGGGGGCCATCGATGAGACACCCCTTGATCTGGCCCCGCTCTCCCATCTTGGAGAGAAAAGCAGCATCCCTGGAGGACTCCAGTTGCATCAAAAGCTGTTCACTCGGAGCAATTACCGCAACTTTTGGATGGGTAATTCCCAATGATGCAGCGGTTTTGACCATGTATCCGATGAGCCTTATTTTCTGGGAAAGATCCGGCTGGGGCAATACAGCCACATCGCTGACGATCATCAACTTATAATAGTTTGGATTCTGGATGACCGTTACATGGCTTAGAACACTTCCAGGTTCCATCAATCCCTTCTCCTTGTCGAGGATTGCCTTGATAAACTTATCGGTGGAGATCAGTCCCTTCATGAGAATATCTCCCTCCTGCTGGCGAATCATTTGAACCGCCTGTTGGGCTGCCAACCATTCATCGGGTTGATGAAGGATCGTGAAGCAGGAAGAATCAGCTTGCGCTTCCGCACATATTTGCGCTATAGTTGCCTTGTCGCCAATCAAGACAGCGTTCACCAAACCAAGTTTAACAGCATCGTAGGCAGCCATCACCGAATGGTTGTCATTGGCACTCACCACGATCAGTGTTCTTTTGACTTGTCGCAGAACTGCAGGGAACAGGTCCTCTAATTTCGTTATCATCAATTCCGGCAAATTAGTTTGACAATTAAGGACTATAGGAAACCATTTCAACCATTTCAACCATTTCAACCATTTCAAACATTTCAAACATTTCAAACATTTCAAACAATTTCGATAAATCCTTTGAACAGCGCAAAGATCACAAATTTAACAAACAAAAAGGAGAAGCATTAATTTTTGTGTTCTTCGATGATTTTCTGGGTATCAATGGCAATCATCAACTCCTCGTTGGTAGGAACCACCATCACTTTAACCTTGGCACCTGCCTTGCTGATGGTACATTCCTGGCTGCGCAAACCGGTATTAACTGTTTCATCCAGTTCAACACCCAAAAATTCGAGTCCTTCACAGACCCCAGTCCGCGTCGCATCAGAGTTTTCCCCGATTCCCCCGGTAAATACCAGCACGTCCAATCCTCCCATTGCCGCCGCATAGGCTCCAATGTATTTTTTAATCCGGTAATCAAACATTTGGAGTGCCAGTTTGCAACGCTCATCCCCTTTCGTAGCGGCTTCCCTGATTTCACGCATATCGGAAGATAGGCCACTAATTCCCAAAATTCCTGAATGCTTGTTAAACAGTACGGAAGCAGATTTGGTACCAATTTTTTCCTTGTCCATGATGTAGGTGACGGCGCCCATGTCGATATCCCCCGACCTGGACCCCATGATCAAACCCTCAACCGGAGTAAATCCCATGGAGGTATCCACAGATACTCCATCCTTGATGGCACAGACGGATGCTCCGTTGCCCAAATGGCAGGTGATAATTTTAAGTCCTTTGCATTTCGTACCCAATATCTCACAGGCCCTTGCAGAAACAAACCGGTGACTGGTTCCATGAAATCCATAGCGACGGATCCCATATTTCTTGTAAAGTGCATAAGGAATCGCATACATGTAGGCATGCTGGGGCATGGTGGTATGAAAGGCAGTATCAAAGACAGCCACTTGCGGAATGGATGGAATGAGTGCACCAAGACCATAAATTCCCTTCAGGTTTGGCGGGTTGTGCAGTGGTGCCAGTTCTGTATACTTCTCCAGAGCCTGGATGACCTCTTCATCTACCAGCTTGCTTTCAGTAAACAATTCGCCACCATGAACCACCCGGTGTCCAACTGCACTGATCTCTTCCAGGTTTTTAATGCAACCATGCTTGGCACTGGAGAGCACACCCAGAATATATTCAATTCCAATTTTATGGTCCAAAATTTCCCCTTCAAACAAGACCTTTTGGCCATTCTCCTTTTCATGTTTGAGAAAGGAACCCTTCATGCCAATTTTCTCTACGATACCTTTGGCAATCAAAGAATTAGATTCAAGGGAGAAAAATTGATATTTGATGGATGAGCTGCCACAATTGAGTACTAATATTTTCATGTTCGTATTTGATTTTTTGGATCATTTACCGAAGTCACCTGGATGCAATTTCCATATTGATGTGCCTTTGCAATCACTGTGCTTAAGGTTGATCCAAATTCGTAATTCGTAATTCGTAATTTTTTATATTCTATCCGGTGCCAATGGAGTAGACCCTATGATATTCCCCTTTTCGTCGTATTTGTAAAAACCCCAGCAGACATGCTTTCCGAATCTTTTCGCCCTGTTCAGCTTTTTAATGACCGGGGAAGGCATGTACATCGGATCACCAAATTCTGAATAAAGATTTTCCATCCAGCGATTAACTTTATCAATTCCAAGGATATCTGCAAGTTCAAAAGGTCCAAAGCGCATACCAAACCCTATTTTCCAGACTGTATCTATATTTGACAAGGTCCCTACTCCCTCCATCAATACCTCACATGCTTCGTTGAGCAAGGCCATGTAGAGCCGGATGGAGATAAGTCCTGCCGATTCCTCTACCGGTATGGCCTGCCTGTTGACAAGCTTGACG
This sequence comes from uncultured Tangfeifania sp., assembly GCA_964630075.1. Taxonomy (GTDB): domain Bacteria; phylum Bacteroidota; class Bacteroidia; order Bacteroidales; family Prolixibacteraceae; genus CAINVV01. Next base: position 5,389 of record CAZVTL010000156.1, on the reverse strand, counting down.
AAAGTCAGCACCCTTTCATACACCTCATCAGAAGTATACAGCCCCTTGACCACTTCGCAAATCCTTGCATCCGGTGACTGAACAAAGAAATGAAGGCTCACGCATCGCTCGCGGTGTTCCAGTTCAGAGGCCAGTTCCGTCACAATGATGGTTGTTGAATTGGTAGCGATGATGCAATCCTTGCAAACTACCTTTTCGATCTTTCGGAACACCTCTTTCCTTTCCGTAATTTTTCTTGCAGAAGATTCTGCGCGGATCACTTCTATGACAAAATCACAGTCCTTCAAATCTTCGTAATCCAAACTCCCTTTGATTCGTGAAAGAATCAACTTTTTTTCACCTACCGTCATTCCCCAGTTTTCAATGCGCTTGTCAAGCGTTTTATCCAACTGTTCGTAGGCATTCCTGATCCGATCGTCTGAAAGTTCTATAAACACGACCTCTATGCCGTAAGCACTGGCTATTCTGGCAATGTTTTGCCCATCTTTTCCACAACCGATAATGCCTATTTTTGAGAAAAGTGTGCGTTGCTGTTGTTTCTTGCTAAGACCAAAATCCTCAATCTGCTCTATTATCATCTCTTCCATGGGAAGCTAAATTATTTTTGTTTGAAATGTTTAAAGGGTTTTATTGGTTTGAAATGTTTGAAGGGTACTTAAAAAAGTTATGAGTTATGAGTTATGAGAAATAAATCACGGAATAACCAAATATATCAAAATTTAAGCCTTCCAAATATTTTACAACTTTCAATTGGTCCTTTTGGTACCTGCCTGATTGGAGGTGATGGCCACCATATTCACGATGTCGCTTACGGAACAACCGCGCGAGAGATCGTTGATCGGGGCTGCCATTCCCTGCAATACCGGACCGATTGCCTCTGCTCCAGCAAGTCGCTGCACCAGTTTATAACCGATATTTCCCGACTCAAGACCGGGGAATACCAGCACATTGGCTCGTCCGGCTACTTTGCTTCCCGGAGATTTCAACTGTCCAACCTCCGGAACAAGAGCTGCATCCAACTGCATCTCACCATCGATCAAAAGGTCAGGGTTCATCTGCGCAGCAATTTTGGTGGCCTGGGCCACTTTGTCAACCAATTCGTGCTGCGCACTGCCCTTGGTAGAAAAAGAGAGCATGGCTACCCGTGGTTCAATGTTGGCAATGGATTTGGCAGAAGCAGCAGTCGTAACGGCTATTTCAGCCAACTGGTTAGCATCGGGATCCGGCATGACTGCACAATCGGCAAAAACCAGCATCCCATTGTCACCAATGTTCTTATCCTTGAAAATCATGAAAAATAGTCCTGAAACCACTGAAACGCCCGGAAGTGTCTTCACAAACTGAAAAGCTGGCCGCAGAACGTCTCCGGTTGCATTGATGGCACCCGCTACCTCCCCATCGGCATCGCCCGCTTTGATCATCATGACGCCATAATAGAGTGGATCATTCAGCAAGTCCAAAGCCTTTTCAATTGTCAATCCCTTACTTTTTCGCAGTTCTGCCATTAGTTCAGCATATTTCTGCCGGTTGGGGGCCTTTGTCGGATCGACAATTTTCGCTCCGGAAATGGAGATACCCTCCCTGGCGGCGATCGCCTCAATTTGCATTGGATCTCCCAACAAGGTAATCTGGGCAATCTTCTCCTGCAGAATAACTTCAGTTGCCTTCAGCGTTCGTAGTTCACTCCCTTCCGGCAAAACAATGTGATTCTGAAGCTTAATGGCATTTTCCTTGATCGTTTCGAGCAAATTCATAGGTGAAATATTAAATTTTTCGAACTATTTTTTAGAAAGTACAAAATTAAAGAATCTTGGGGGAGTAACCTAATGATTGTTCGGTTTTTCACTGCAATCATTTAGATGATTGAATAAGTTGTTTTATCTAATTATTAAACAGACTCTTAAAGTAATAATAACATACATAATTCAGGCACCACCCATGCAAATAAATTTTCAATGGTATTGACAGTTGGCAAAATTCATGGTTAAATTCAGTGTTGATCTGCACTTTAAGTCCAGCTAAAATTAACAATTGTATTCCACAAAACCGCTGATTCCCCACTTTTTTTTATGGTTCGAGCGGCTAATAATGAAGGTCTTTGCACTTTACAAAAAATCATTCAAAATTACAGACAATCCAATATATTTAGTTTTTTTGTACCTTAACGCAATTATTCGAGATTTGCAGTTATGACGGAGTCAACATTTTACTACAATCCATTTGCCCTGATATCATTTGCCTCATGCCTGATCATGATGATATTGGCATTCGTGTTGTGGCACAAGTATTACACGAGTCAGACCAAATTTGTAGTACTGTTGTTTGTAGCCAATGCGATCTACTCCTTCTTTTATTCGTTTGAGATCTCCTTTAAAACGTTGGAGGAAATTACCCTATTTTATCACCTGGAGTATTTTGGGATTCCCTTTCTGTCGACCTACTACCTGATGTTTGCACTCCATTTCACTGGCAGGAGCAAGTGGCTCACTACCACAAACAAGATTCTCCTTTTTACCATCCCCATAACCACTCTGGTGTTGGTTATTTCAAACGAAAATCACCATCTCTTTTACAAGAGCGAGGAGATGAATAACTCAGGTCCCTTCCCCTCATTTGCCTTTGTCCCGGCCGTATGGTACTATGTGCACCAGGCTTATGTCATATTGAATATGCTATTTTCATTGGTCCTTCTTGGAAATATGTTGAAAAATGCAGCCTCAGTGTATCGCCAACAAATTGTATTTCTCCTGTTGGCAACCACCTTCCCGTTTGTGGGGTATCTGGCATACCAGCTGAATATGATTCCCTTTGGAATTGATCCCGTCTCCTTTACATTTACCTTGTCAGGGATGGTCGTTTATTATGCTTTGGTTCGTTTAAAACTCTTTGAATTGGTGCCCATTGCCCGTTCAAAGCTGTTTGAAAAAATACAGGACAGGGTATTGGTTTTTGACCTAAACGACCGGCTCATCGACTACAATCTTTCAGCAAGCAAGCAGTTTTCACTTACGCGA
>CAZVTL010000156.1:0-2365 GCA_964630075.1 uncultured Tangfeifania sp. | reverse complement strand
AGCTAATGCAATTTATTCAGCACAACCATTCCGGAAAAATAGTCATACATCCGGATCAGGCAGAAAGCGCCAATTACTATGACATTCAAATACTTGAATTGGTGAATGACAACAAAATCAAACAGGGCAAACTTGTTGTTGTCAAAGATATTTCGGACCTGATCAATACCGAGCGGGAGAGAAATTATGCCGCAACAAAACTGGATGCAGTCATCAATGCCATGCCTGATATCATTTTGGTAATCAACAACAAAGGGATATTTACCGATTTTTTCGCATCGGAAACAGAGCGGTTGTTGCTGAACAGGGAGGAGGTGATTGGAGCCTCACTTAACCACCTGTTCAATCCGGAGGAGGCGGAGGTTTTGAAAGGATTGCTGCAAAGCTGTCTTATTTCCAATAAATTGGTTACCCACCAGTTTGAAATGGACTTTCCTGGCGATGTATTGTATTATGAAGCGAGACTCACCAGACTTGACCTTACGCATGTCCTGGTTATAATCAGAGATGTTTCTGAATCTGTCAAGATGAAAAAAGATCTCTTGTACCAATCTGGATTCCAGCAAATTCTGACCAATCTGGCCTCCCGCTTCATCTACATTGCAGAGTTGGAATACGATGAAGTAATCAATGATTCCCTGCGACAGGTCGCACAATACATTGGTGTAGAGAGAAGTTATATTTTCAGGTATGACCTGGAAAATGAAACGATGTCCAACACCCACGAATGGTGCAGCCAGAATGCAGTGCCAAGACATCAAGAGCGACAGCTTTTACCCACTTCGCTTATCTCCATCGGAATGAGCCGGCATTTGCAAGGCAAACCAAGTTTTGAGGACAATTTAGGCTCCCTGGATCTAAAAAATCCACTCTTATCTTTTGTTGCCTCACCAGATGTTAAGTCCATACTGACCATTCCCATGATCTCGCAAAAAAATTGCCTGGGATTTGTTGGATTTGATACCATCCGGTCGAAGCGTAAATGGAGTGATTCCGACATTTCCTCCCTGAAGATATTTACCGGGATGCTGGCCAGTTTGCTGGAGAAGATCAGTATCGAGCAATCCCTTGCTGAGGCGAGTATCAAGGCTGAAGCAAGTAACAGGCTGAAGACTGCCTTCATGAACAACATTTCGCATGAGATCAGAACCCCTTTGAATGGAATAATTGGTTTTGGAGAGATTATTGCCAATGAACAGCTCTCCATGGAGGAGAAAAACAGATTTTTAACAGTAGTTCAGGAGAGCAGTGAAAGGTTGATCCATACCATCGATGATTATCTTGACATCTCCATGATCGTTACGGGCAACCAGGAGATCCATCCGAAATCATTCTCCTTGACCAAATTGATCCTTGAAGTAGTTGAAGAATTTTCAGAACCCTGCGCTGTTAAAAACATAACCATTACTGCCGAAATACCGGGTAACCTCCGGCAATTGTCACTCAATTCTGATCCGGATCTGATTCGGAAAGTCCTTCACCACCTGGTTGGTAATGCGCTAAAATTCACTTTAAATGGCAGCATTCAAGTTGGCATCGAATCAAATGAGGGCAAGGTAACCATTTATGTCAGGGATACCGGAATTGGTATTTCAGAAGAAGCGCAGAAACTAATCTTTGATTCCTTTATGCAGGAAGATTTTTCTTCGACCAGACAATACGAAGGAAGTGGATTGGGACTTTTTATTGTGAAGGGAATTGTTACATTGCTCCATGGAGAGATAAAAGTAACATCCACAAAGGGAAAAGGTTCCGAGTTTATCCTGACTTTTAACAACCAAGCTTAATATGGATATTCTTTACAATATCAATGCGGATGATATATTCAAGGATCTCTTTGAACATTCAACTGTTGGAATGTCAGTCACCTCGCTGGACAACAAACTTCATCCCAATGCTGCATTTTGTGAAATGATTGGTTACACCAGGGAGGAACTCACCAGCAAGAAATGGGCCGATTATACCCACCAGGAGGATATTGAATACAACAACGAAGTCATATTCAATATCCTCAACGGAGGAAAAAAGTCTTTCCGATGGGAAAAAAGGTATCTGCATAAAAATGGTTCTGTCATATGGGCTGATATTCATACTTTTTTGCACTGCGACAGCGAGGGAAAACCGCTCTATTTTATCACCACCGTCAACGACATTACCAAACGCAGAAGTTTGGAGGAGGAGATCAAGGAGCAAAATGAACAACTGCAGCAAAGTAACATTGAAAAGGACAAATTCTTTGCGATTCTTGCACACGACCTCCGGAGTCCAATCTGTTCATTTCTCGGTTTGGCTGAGGTGATGGCAGAAGAGAGCAACACAATGACAATGAGTGAAATAGAAGAAATTTCAAAATCTCTGTTTATTT
>CAZVTL010000155.1:0-9304 GCA_964630075.1 uncultured Tangfeifania sp. | reverse complement strand
GATACCTACGAAACTGGCAGGAGCATGCTTCGGACTGCCTTCGACAACGGTATTACCCATTTTGACCTTGCCAACAATTACGGACCGCCACCGGGATCGGCAGAGGAGAATTTTGGCAGCATCTTCCAAAAAGATTTCAAACCCTACCGGGATGAGCTTGTAATTTCTACCAAAGCCGGATACCTGATGTGGCCTGGTCCTTATGGGGAATGGGGCTCCCGTAAATATTTGCTTTCGAGCCTTGATCAGAGTCTGAAGCGGATGCAGCTGGAGTATGTAGATATCTTCTATTCCCACCGTCCGGATCCGGAGACACCGCTCGAGGAGACCATGATGGCCCTTGACCAGGCTGTCCGTTCCGGGAAGGCACTCTATGCTGGTCTCTCCAACTATTCGGCGGATCAGACGAGTGAAGCCGCTGCTATTTTGCGCAGGCTGGGAACCCCTTGCCTCATACACCAGCCAAAATATTCGATGTTTGAACGTTGGGTCGAAAAAGCCTTGCTGGCCACTGTCGAAAAAGAGGGGATCGGTGTGATTGCTTTCTCACCCCTGGCCCAGGGATTGCTGACAGACCGTTACCTGAAGGAGATCCCTGAAGGTTCCAGGGCTTCCAAGGCATGGGGATACCTCCGGCCGGAACAGGTAACTCCGGCCATCGAAAAGGCCAAAGCTTTGAATGAAATTGCCCTTCAACGCGGACAATCCCTGGCACAGATGGCCATTGCCTGGTTGCTGAAGGATCCAAGAGTAACCTCCGTTTTAATCGGTGCAAGTTCGGTGAAACAACTAATCGACAATCTTCAATCGCAGAGGAATCTGTACTTCTCTGAAGATGAATTGAATGCGATTGAAGCGATTCTGAAAGGCAGTTGAAATTTTCGATTTTCGATTTTCGATTTTGGATTGGCGCAATGATCAAGATGCAAAAGGTACAACTGTATTTTGGATTTTGGAATAACGCAGCATTAAACATTCTATTAGTCAATCGAGATTTCTGATTTTGGATTTTTTACGGTAAATTGTATAGGTGTTAAAACGATTTAGTGTTGAATTATCTAAATCATTGAAATGGAGAACCAAATTAAAATCAGAACCAAACAAATAGGGCTTGAAGTTATCAAGCTGGTAGATGAACTTCCCAGGAAAATGTCTGCCTGGATGATTTCCAAACAGATAGTGAGATGTTCTACTTCTGTTGGTTCAAATTATCGGGCAGCTTGCAGGGCAAAATCGGATGCAGATTTCTTGAATAAACTTAGAATTGTTGAAGAGGAGTCAGACGAAACCTCCTATTGGCTGGAGATTTTGGAAGAAGCTTCTTTGGTCGAGACTTTAAGAATTGAAACGCTGAAAAGAGAAGTCAATGAAATCACAGCAATTATCGTCGCTTCACAAAAAACCATTCAAAATAAGATCCGTCTAAAAAAGGAAAATTGATATTTACTGATTCTGAATGAAAAGAACTATTTCTTCGGAGTCCCTATTCCAAAATCGAAAATCCAAAATCGAAAATTCTTTATGAGTTCCTTCTTCCTGGCCTTAACCACCATTCTTCCGCTTTTCCTGGTTATCTTTTTTGGGATTCTGATGATCCGGCTTGGCGCTGCCTCGGTAGCATGGGTGGACATTCTGAACAAATATGCGCTAAAGATTGGATTCCCTGCCCTTATATTTGCAGCATTGGCCAAAATGGATTTCAGTTTTGCCGAGCATGCGACACTCCTTGTCTCCAACTCCCTCTATTTGATCGGTTGTATGTTGATGGCCTTCCCGATAGGTTCCCTTTTCAAAACAACGCTGAAGACCAAACAAACCTTGATTTTGGTGCTGGCTTTTGGAAACATCACCTATTTGGGCATCCCGGTTCTCGTGAGTACCATGGGACAAGCTTCCATGGAAGTTGCCATCATCCTGACATCCCTCTACCTTTTCTGGATGTTCTCACTGGCATTGGTGCTGATTGAGGTGACGGGTGAAGGTAAAATTCACTACAAAACCTTGGGCATCAAGCTGGCAACCAATCCGTTGTTGGTGGCTGTTTTTTTGGGTATCCTGGCCTCCGGACTGAATATTTCGCATACCAGTGGCCTGATGAAATCACTGGACCTTGTCGCCCAGTCGGTCACAGCCGTAGTGCTGCTATCGCTGGGTATTTTCATGGGTTCACAAAGCATTGGCAGCATCAGGGAATGGGCGCCTGTTTTCGGGCTCTCGTTGCTGATCATGGTTGTTTTCCCCGGAGTTTTCTACCTTGTCTTGCAAGGCACCTCCCTGGAGCAGCTGCCAATCTCCTGTTCCGTGCTTGACGCTGCGATGCCAATGGGATTGACTGCCTACGCGCTCACCCAGCAATATGGGTTGAATGTCAAACTTGCAGGCAGGTTGGTACTGCTTTCTACTTTTCTTGCCGTGTTTATCCTTCCGGCCTGGATCGCGTTTCTAACCCGATGAACAGGATTATTCGGGATAGATCTTTCTGAAGTATCTCAGAGCGCAATCCTGCAGTACTTTGTGTTTTCGCTCCTCCGGTATGGCAAGCGCCAGCGATTTTTGGGTAAAGGTAGGCCATCCATCCGCATCGGCACCTGTTTTTTCGGTAAGTCCCATCTCCAGGTACAGTGTACAACTTCCCAGGTGGATCAGGCTCATCTTCTCCTCCTTTGAAAAGGGCTGGAAAGTAAGTCCGCGTTCGCGGATCCCGACCAAAAAAAGTACGCCGTTCAGATCTATATCGATGTTGAATTGCTTGCCCAGCTGGTCGCACAATTCAGTCCAGTTTGAAAATGTCATGATTCCAAAATATGGAGCAAATGTAATAGAAATTATAGTTACACAGAATTACACAAAGAAACCCCGGAGTTACACAGAGAAAAAATAGAACTAAAAAATTGTCTATAAAGTCACGAAGAATCTTTCTTCAATAACAAAATGCTCTGTGGTCCTCCGGGGTTTCTTTGTGCAATTCTGTGTTATTTTTTTTTAACACACACGTTGAAAGTAATGAATAGACGCCAAAAAGTGTAATTTTGTGTTTGATATCATATTAGTCAAGTATTACTATAGTTACATCCGGAAGGATATTTAGGGAAATGGAAAAAATTCAGGTAGCAGAGATTTTGAAGTCAGGTCAGGTTGGTGCTGAAATAACCATCAAGGGTTGGGTACGTACCCGTCGCGGTAGCAAGAATGTTAATTTTATAGCACTGAACGATGGTTCAACGATCAACAACCTGCAGGTGGTGGCGGAAGTTGAGATCTTTGGGGAAGAGATCTTCAGGAGTATCAACACCGGAGCAGCGATTGGCGTGACGGGTGTTTTGGTGGCTTCTTCGGGATCCGGCCAGGCAGTTGAATTGAAGGCTGAAAAGATTGAGTTGATTGGATTGTCTGATCCGGACAAGTATCCAATCCAACCCAAAAGGCACTCCCTTGAGTTTTTGAGGGAGATGGCCCATCTTCGTCCGAGAACAGCCACTTTCAGTGCCATCTTCCGGATCCGGCATGCTATGATCTTTGCCATTCACTCCTTTTTTAATGAGCGGGGATTCTTCAATGTTCACACTCCAATCATCACCAGCTCTGACGCTGAAGGTGCCGGCGAGATGTTCCGGGTTACCACCTTGTCTGCCACAGAACCTCCCTTGAATGAAGAGGGTGGTGTAGATTTCTCCCAGGATTTCTTTGGAAAATCTGCGAATCTGACAGTTTCAGGTCAGTTGGAGGGAGAACTATTTGCCATGGCTCTTTCCAGGATCTACACTTTCGGCCCAACTTTCCGTGCCGAGAATTCCAATACCTCCCGGCACCTTGCCGAGTTTTGGATGATTGAACCTGAAGTGGCCTTCTGTGACCTGAACGACAACATGGATCTTGCGGAGGATTTCCTGAAATACCTGATCAATTATGCCCTGGATCATTGCATGGACGATCTTTTGTTCCTGAGTAACCGGCTCACGGAGGAGGAGAAGGTCAAACCTGCAGATCAGCGTTCGATGGAGTTGATCGAGAAGCTTAGATTTGTGGCTGAGAATGATTTTATACGGCTTACCTACACGGAGGCCATTGAGATACTTCGAAATTCCAAACCAAATAAGAAGGGGCAATTCCAGTATCCGGTCGGGGGATATGGCACTGATCTGCAAAGTGAGCACGAACGCTATTTGGTTGAGAAGGAGTTCAAGAAGCCGGTAATTTTGACCAATTATCCCAAAGAGATCAAGGCCTTTTACATGCGGTTGGACGACAACGGACAGACTGTGGCTGCGATGGATGTACTTTTCCCTCAGATTGGCGAGATCATCGGAGGGTCACAGCGGGAGGAGCGTTTGGAAGTGCTCGAGCAAAGGATGGATGAGATGCACATTCCAAAGGAAGACATGGAATGGTATTTGGATACCCGCCGTTTTGGTGGCTGCCCCCATGCCGGCTTTGGCCTTGGCTTCGAACGGCTGATGCTCTTTGTAACCGGAATGGGCAACATCCGTGATGTAATTCCTTTTGCCCGGACACCCAAAAATTGCGAGTTTTAATTTTGAAGAATGCAACATCTCTCACTTCAGCAAAGGCTGCTTCAAAAGCTCTCTCCACAGCAAATTCAGGTAATCAAGCTGTTGGAGTTACCCATGCTTCAGCTGGAGCAGCGGATCAAGAAAGAGCTGGAGGAGAATCCGGTACTTGAACTGGAGGAGCATGGTGAGGGATCGAATGAGGATGATTTTGCCAATGAATTGAAGAGTGCGGAAGATGTCAACAACGAAGAATTTTCTGTCGATGACTACCTGAACGAGGAGGATTATCCCTCGTACCGCTACGAGACCAACAATTATTCCAAAGATGAGAAGATCTCGGAAATCCCCTTTTCGGAATCCAACTCATTTCATGAATACCTGCAGGAGCAAATTTCGATGGTCATGTTGAATGAGGAGGATACAATCCTGGCCGAGCAGATCATTGGGAACATAGACGAAGATGGTTACCTGCGAAGGGAGTTGGATGCTATTGTGGATGATGTGGCATTTGCCCGCAATATATTTACCACGGAGAAAAAACTGGGCACGATCCTGTCGATTATCCAGGAGCTTGATCCAGCAGGAGTAGGAGCCAGGGACTTGCGGGAGTCCTTGATGATTCAGTTGTCCAGGAAAGAGATGCAGCGCAAGGAACTCCGGTTGGCATACCGGATTTTGGAAGAGATGTTTGAGGAGTTTACCCGCAAGCATTATGACAAGATTCAGCGAAAATTCAATGTAGAGGAGGATGACCTGAGGGATGCACTGGATGAAATTCTTAAACTCAATCCCAAGCCAGGAAGCTCCTTCAGCAACAATCTCAACAGGGGTAACCAGACCATCATTCCTGACTTCATTCTGGAAATTGTGGATGATGAGATGATCCTCAGCCTTAATCAGCGAAATGTTCCGGAGCTGAATATCAGCAACTATTATACCAATATGCTGAAAAGCTTCCGCGACAATGGGAGGGGAATGACGAATGACCAAAAAGATGCCTTGCTATTTGTCAAGCAGAAGATTGATTCGGCGAAATGGTTCATCGATGCCATCAAACAGAGGCAGGAAACCTTGATGCTGGTAATGAATTCGATGCTGCAGTTTCAAAAGGAATTCTTCGTCGAGGGGGATGAGACCAAGCTTAAACCCATGATCCTGAAGGATATTGCCGACCGGACCAACCTCGACATTTCAACCATATCACGGGTATCGAACAGCAAATTCATTCAAACACATTTCGGAATTTATTCGCTGAAATATTTCTTCTCAGAGTCGATGCAGAAAGAGGATGGCGAAGAGGTCTCTACCCGTGAAATCAAATCCATACTGAAAGATTGCATTGGCAATGAGAACAAGCAAAAGCCTGTGACCGATGATGAACTGGCCAATATTCTGAAAGACAAGGGCTACAACATTGCCCGCCGGACGGTTGCCAAGTACAGAGAACAACTGGATATTCCTGTAGCCAGGATGAGAAAGGAGTTGTAGTAATCAGACTACAAATTTGTAACCGATTCCCTTGAGTGTACGGATGTGGTCGTTGCCAATTTTTTCCCGAAGTTTCCGAATGTGAACATCAATGGTACGATCGCCCACAATGACATTATCCCCCCAAACTGATTTGTAAATTTCATCACGCAGGAATACCTTGTCTGGTTTGGAGACCAGCAAAGAGAGGAGTTCAAACTCTTTTCGGGGCAACATCATCTCCCGGTCGTCGATCTGGAGTGTGAATTTTTCCTTGTCGATGATCAGATTTCCGATGTGCAGCACTTTTTCCTGGTCGTGGTTTTCCTGTGCCAATCCACCACTTCTTTTAAGGAGTGCTTTAACCCTGCTTATCAGTACTTTAGGTCTGATTGGTTTGGTAATGTAATCGTCTGCTCCGGCATCAAAACCGGCAATCTGGGAATAATCTTCGCCCCTTGCGGTCAGGAATGCGATGACCACATCACGGAAACCAGGAAGTTTTCTGATCTCTTCACAGGCTGCTATTCCATCCATCTCCGGCATCATCACATCCAATATGACCAGATCCGGTTTTACTTTGGCTACCATTTGGATGGCCTCTTTCCCATTTCTGCCTGTAAATACCCTGAATCCTTCTCTTTCGAGGTTGTAACTTACAAACTCGAGGATGTCCTCTTCATCGTCCACCAAAAGAATTCGCGGAGCACTGTCCTTTTCAATCATAATTAAAAAGTATTGATATTGAACTATAAATATAGAACTATTTGCAGATTAAGTGTTGTTGCAGCTGTAGATTATTTTGTCAGTTTTCCCTTTTCAAGTGCGAAGGTGAAGGTTGTTCCGTTTTCGGGGATACTTTTTACATGGATTTTTTGTTTGTGCGCTTCGATAATGTGTTTTACGATGGAGAGTCCCAGTCCGGTTCCCCCCTGCATGCGGGAGCGGCTTTTGTCTACCCTGTAGAATCGTTCGAATATTCGTGGCAGATCCTTTTTGTCGATGCCGATGCCGTCGTCGTTGACTTCAATGAGCAACAAATTGTTCATGTCATAAAAGGCTACTGTGACATTTCCCTCTCTTCTGCCATATTTAATGGCATTACCGATCAAGTTCCGCATGGCTTCAAATATCCGTTTTTTGTCAGCCTTAACGAGGAATGGTTTTCCGGAGGAGAGGTTCAATTGCATGGTGATTCCCCTTTCCGTAGCTTCCCGAAGTTCAAGTTCAAAGACCTCTTCGACCAGTTTACTGATATCGAAAATTTCAGGATTAAGCTTCAGTTCCCCTGATTCCAGTTTGGTAATAGATTCGAGGTCCTCTACCACATTGATCATCCTGTCGATGCTTTTTTCGGTGCGCTCAAGGTAGAGCCTGTTGATTTCAGGATCCTCCAATCCGCCGTCCAGCAAGGTCAGAATGTATCCCTGGATATTGAAAATTGGGGTTTTAAGCTCGTGGGAAACGTTTCCCACAAAATCTTTGCGGTATTTTTCCAGGTCACGCAGACGCTCTATCTCGGCCATCTTGTCATCTGCCCAAATCTTTACATCGTGTTCAACCTCAGCCAAAATATCCTTTGTGCGGTCCTTTCTGCGCTTCTTGTCTTTGCCTGGAACCCCACTGATGGTTTTGTAGATGGGGGTGATTTTGTCGTTGATCAGGTAATTCAGGATGTAACTGATCGTAATGAAGGAGATTAGAAAGACAACAGGAACCAACACAACCAGCAGATAGGCACTTTCGAAATAGTAATTCAATGCAAGCAGCAACGCGGTAAAAAGCGTTGTTACCAGTGAGGATACCAGTGATAGTTTACTAGGTGTGTAGGATCTGAGTATGCGCATACTTGGTTATCACAACCCTAAAAATATAAGCAGGTAGTAGACCAGTGCCGCCATTGCCATTGAAACAGGAATGGTTAATATCCAGGCATACAGCAGGTTGATGGTAACTCCCCACTTTACAGCGGTGACCCTCTTGGTCAATCCAACTCCCATGATTGCACCTGTTATGGTATGGGTAGTACTTACGGGAATTCCAAATGCATCGGTTCCGAACAGCAGCATTGCACCGGCAGATTCAGCGGTGACCCCTTCGAAGGAGGTTAATTTTGTAATCTTTGTTCCCATGGTTTTAACAATCTTCCAGCCACCGGAGATGGTTCCAAGACTTATGGCCAGGTAACAACCAATCACTACCCAATGGGGAATGGCATGAATTTTACCATCTACCATGGTAATACGGGCCCAATCAGGAATAGAGGCAGGATCAACACCGTTGAAATATACAATCAGTGTTGCTGCGATGATTCCCATTACTTTTTGGGCATCATTCCCTCCGTGTCCCAAACTAAAGAGGGCGGAAGACAATAGCTGAAATTTCCTGAAATATTTATCCAGCACATGCGGATTTCCATTTTTTAGAAGGTTCAAAAGCAACACCGACAACAAGTAGGAGATAAGCATTCCAATCAGGGGCGCCAGAAATATAAATGAGGCAATTTTCAGAATAACGCTTGATTTAACCACAACCCAGCCTGCATGTGCGATGGCAGCTCCTGCAAAGCCACCAACAAGGGTGTGGGAAGAGCTGGAGGGTATGCCAAGGTACCAGGTCAATAGATTCCAGATAATGGCAGCAATGATACCTGCCAGGATCACTTGCAGGTTAATGGAATTGGTATCCACCACTTTGGCAATGGTATCCGCAATTTTTAATTCAAAAATGGCATACGCCAGAAAGTTAAAAAATGCAGCCCAGAGAACGGCTTGAAATGGGGAGAGGACTTTGGTGGAGACGATGGTTGCGATGGAATTGGCAGCATCGTGAAAACCATTGATGAAATCAAAGAGAAATGCCAGTACAATGATGACAATAAGAAGAGTAAAGCTCATTCTAAATGTTTTTTTAACGGTTGAGTCAGATCAATCTTAATAATTCCGGTTACACTACCCCATTTTCACCACCAGGGAGGAGAAGATATTACCTACATCGTCACATTTGTCGATGGCTTTTTCGAGGGTGGTTAAAATGTCCCTCTTTTTAATCAGGTCAATGGCATTCACCTCCTGTTCAAAGAGTATGGAGAGATACTCCTGGTAGATATCATCCACCTGGCTTTCAAACTCACTGATCTTTTCACAGCAGGAAACATGTTTTTTGAAGTCATTGACCGATCTGACGCTGCGCAAGACATTTTGAATCTCCTTGTTGGCGGAGTGTATGCGATCGGCGATCCATACGAACTCCTCAGGGATGATCGTTAACTTGTAAAAGTGTATCCTTTTGGAGGCAGCATGGATGTAATCAACTACGTCATCCAT
>CAZVTL010000154.1:0-9317 GCA_964630075.1 uncultured Tangfeifania sp. | reverse complement strand
TCCACTCTCCCCCTCTCCCAGTCGCCCTCTCTCCCCCTCTTTTTACTTTCTAATATTCTTTCTACGTTTATCCTACGCTACCTTCCAAACTTATCTGAAGGAGTTTTTGCGCCTCTACGGCAAATTCCATCGGTAGTTTATTGATTACTTCACGGGCATAGCCATTCACAATCATGCCGATGGCATCTTGAGTGGAGATCCCCCGCTGGTTGCAGTAAAAAATTTGATCTTCCCCGATTTTCGAGGTAGTAGCTTCGTGTTCTACAACTGAATTTTGGTTGCCAACCTCTAAATAGGGAAAAGTATGTGCCCCGCAATTTTCTCCCAGCAACAGGGAATCACATTGTGAGTAGTTTCTTGAATTTTCAGCTTTGGCTGCAACACGTACCAATCCCCGGTAGGAGTTGGAGCTGTGGCCTGCAGAGATTCCTTTGGAGACGATGGTACTTTTGGTATTTTTCCCCAGGTGGATCATTTTGGTGCCGGTATCTGCCTGCTGGTAGTTGTTGGTCAGGGCGACGGAATTGAATTCTGCCACAGAGTTATCTCCCATCAGGATGCAGCTGGGATATTTCCAGGTAATGGCGGAACCTGTTTCCACCTGGTTCCAATAAATTTTGGAGGATTCGCCCTTGCACAAACCTCTCTTGGTCACAAAGTTGTAAATTCCACCAACTCCTTCCTTGTTGCCCGGATACCAATTTTGAACCGTGGAGTATTTGACTTCGGCACGATCAAGTGCAACAATCTCCACCACCGCAGCATGGAGCTGGTTTTCATCCCGCATGGGCGCAGTACAACCCTCGAGATAGGAGACATAGCTGTCATTGTCGGCGATGATCAATGTTCGTTCAAACTGACCGGTATTCCTGGCATTGATCCTGAAATAGGTAGATAGTTCCATGGGACATCGCACACCTTTCGGAATGTATACAAAAGAACCATCCGAAAAAACGGCACAATTCAGGGTTGCAAAAAAATTATCGTTAGGCGGAACAACCATCCCCAGGTATTTTTGAACCAGGTCGGGATGATGTTTGACAGCTTCACTGAAGGAGCAGAAGATGATTCCAAGTTCCGCCAGATTCTCCTTGAAGGTTGTTTTTACTGATACACTGTCCATTACTGCATCTACCGCAACTCCTGCAAGCATTTTTTGCTCTTCCAGCGGTATGCCGAGTTTGGCAAAAGTGGCGAGCAATTCTGGATCTACTTCATCGAGACTCTCGTATTTTGGCTGGTTTCTGGGTGCAGCGTAGTAACTGATAGCCTGGTAATCAATTTCCGGAATCTTGAGTTGGGCCCAGTCGGGCATTTTCATTGTCAGCCATTTGCGGTAAGCTTTTAGCCTGAATTCCAGCATGAATTCGGGTTCTTCCTTCTTAGCTGAAATGATTCTCACTACCTCTTCGCTCAACCCTATCGGGATGATATCTGTTTCGATATCGGTGACGAAACCAAAGCGGTAGTCGCGTTCGGTGACCTCGTTCAACAATTTATTTTGGTTGTCCATTTGAATAAGTGCCTAAAGTGAACCAAAGTGACTAGAGTGCCTAAATTACTTAGGGACTTTTAACTTTTGTCCGTTCCTATTTAACTGTTTCTAACTATATAGTACTCCATTCTTTGCGTACTTTCATATTTGTTTATCAGTTGTACGAATTTTTAATAAGACTGGATACAAATTGGTGCAAAGATATAAAATGCGCTACTTTTGTAAATGTTTTGTCCATTAAATATCAAATAAACATGTCACAGGAGCGGGTTAAAAGCAAGGAGCTGGCTGAATTGGGTGAATTTGGCCTGATCAGGCGAATTACAGCAGCAGCTATAATTAAAAATGAAAGCACTGTGTTGGGAGTCGGTGATGACTGTGCGGTGCTTAGTTTTCCGGGAAAGCGTGTCGTGGTTACCACCGATTTGTTAACGGAAGGGGTTCACTTCAATCTGGTGTATGTTCCACTGAAACATCTTGGTTACAAAGCTGTGGCTGTGAATATCAGCGATATTTGTGCGATGAATGCCATCCCCCGACAAATAACGGTTTCGCTGGCCATCTCCGCCAAATTTACCCTGGAGGCCATTGATGATTTGTATGCTGGCATTCATCTGGCCTGCAACAGGTATGGGGTTGATCTGGTTGGTGGTGATACGACCTCCTCCCTTACCGGTCTTACCATCTCTGTCACAGCCATTGGTGAAGCGGAGGCTGATGAACTGGTCTACCGAAACGGAGCAAAACCTACAGATTTGTTGTGCGTTACCGGTGATCTCGGTGGTGCCTTCCTCGGACTACAACTGCTGGAGCGGGAGAATGAACTGTTCCGACAAAACCCAACTGTTCAGCCCCAGCTTTCCGGGTACGATTACATCTTAGGACGGCAACTCAAACCAGAGGCCAGAATCGATCTGCGTGATATTTTCAAGACACTTGAAATTAAACCAACTTCCATGATCGACATCTCTGATGGGTTGTCCTCCGAAATATTGCACCTGTGTGAGGAATCAGGTGTTGGTTGCCGGTTGTACGAGGAGCGGCTTGCCTTCGATCCGCAGGTGCAAAAGATGGCAGAGGAGATCAACATCAATCCGCTTGTTGCCGCCTTGAATGGAGGAGAGGATTATGAACTATTGTTTACCATTCCGCTCAAGGACCACGAAAAGGTTCGCAACCATCCCGATATAACGGTGATAGGTCACATGACAGCGAAAGAGGAGGGTTGCATGTTGGTTACGGTGGGGGGTATCCAGGAAATTCCGCTGACTGCACAGGGGTGGAATCCCTTGAAAAGTGCCTAGTGTGCCTAGAGTGAACTAAAGTGTCTAAAGTACTTGATGGAACTACTGAAGTAAAGAGCACCTATACAGCATATCGATCAATCTAGATATTTTTATATTTCAAAATCGAAAATCGAAAATCGAAAATATTGGAACAATGTGTAACGTTTTGCCCTGCATCGCGTCTTATCATACGTTAGTTTGTAAACAACATAAGAATTTATCATGATCAGCATTCAAGATCTTCACAAATCATACGTTACAGGGACCAACAGCCTTCATGTTCTAAAGGGGCTGAACCTTGAAATCGAAGAGGGTGAATTTGTCTCCATCATGGGATCCTCCGGGTCAGGGAAATCGACCCTGCTGAACATCCTGGGAGTCCTTGATGATTACGACAAGGGTAATTACTACCTAAGTGGCAAAAGGATCTGGGGATTGAATGAAACCCAGGCAGCCATTACCCGAAACGCAATGATCGGCTTTATCTTCCAATCATTCAATTTGATCTCTTTCAAGAATGCCATGGAGAATGTGGCTTTGCCCCTCTACTACCAGAAGGTGAGCCGGAAGAAACGAAATGTCATAGCCATGGAATATCTGGACCGGCTTGGCCTCAAGGATTGGGCCCACCACCTGCCAAGTGAGTTGTCAGGCGGGCAGAAACAACGTGTTGCTATTGCACGGGCGCTGATCTCCAATCCCAAAATCATTCTGGCAGATGAGCCTACCGGAGCACTCGACTCCCAGACCTCACTTGAGGTAATGGATATTCTCAAGGAGGTAAATGACCAGGGAATTACCGTCATCATTGTCACCCACGAACATGACATTGCCGCTTTGACCCGCAAAATTATCCGGTTGAAGGATGGTATTATTGGAGAGGTGATAACCAATGGTGAACTTCAGATGTACCGCGACAGAGTTAAACAGGAATAAAACCAAGTTATGTTCGACGTAGATATCTGGCAGGAAATTTTTAGCACCATCAAGAAGAACAAGCTCAGGACCTTTCTGACTGGTTTTTCTGTTGCATGGGGAATCTTTATGCTCATGGTCTTGCTCGGTTCGGGCAACGGACTTTCCAACGGTGTGAAAGAGCAGTTTGCGCAGAGTGCCGTGAATGTGATGTGGATGTGGACCGGCGAAACCTCCATTCCTTACAATGGTCTCAAGGAGGGACGGCAGGTGAAGTTTACCAACCAGGATTATGACTTTCTTACAACAAAATCAAAGGATATTGAAAATGTATCGTCACGTTATTACTTGCCGAACGACATATTGTATGCCTACGGAAAAGAGTATGGATCCTTTGAGACGAGCACCTGCTACCCTTCCCTGAAAGATATGGAGAATATCAATATTGAGAAAGGAAGGTTTATCAATGATATGGATATGCAGGAGTTTCGAAAGGTTGTGGTGATTGGTGATGAGATTCGCAAGGCACTTTTTAAGGAAGAAGACCCTATCGGGAAGTACATAAAAATTGGTGGGGTGCCTTTCAATGTCATCGGAATCTCGAAGGACAAGCGCAGAAACCAGGAAAACAACCGGGCTGCCTACATTCCCTTCTCAACTGCCCAGCGGATTTTTAACGGAGGCAACAGGGTGCATACCTTCACGGTTACCTCCAAGATGGTTCAAACTACTGAAGAGGCAGAGGCCATTACGGAAAAGGTACGACAAGATATGGCCCTTCGCCACGATTTTGACCCAAAAGACAAGCGGGCGATGGGTTCTTTCAATATGCTGACTGAATACATCCGGACCATGAAGATCTTTCAGGCCATAAATATGTTCGTATGGATAATTGGCATAGGCACCTTGATTGCCGGAATTGTGGGAGTAAGCAACATCATGTTGATTCTGGTAAAGGAACGTACCAAAGAAATCGGTATCCGGAAAGCATTGGGTGCAACACCATTTTCAGTGATTAGCCTGGTGCTGCTGGAATCAGTTTTGATCACCACAGTGGCCGGCTATATCGGACTGGTGATGGGTGTGGGTTTGATGGAGTTGATCAATTTCGGACTGGAGCAGGCTACAGCCGGAGGAGGTGGAGAAAATGTCTTCTTTAAGAATCCTACTGTGGATTTTAAAACTGCTGTATCAGCCACATTGATCCTCATTCTTTCAGGCGCATTTGCAGGCTATTTACCCTCCAAAAGGGCTGCAAGTGTCACTCCAATCGAAGCACTTCGCGATGAATAAATACCTGAGAAATCTCAAGCTAATAGCAAATAGCTTTTTATAAACAGAATAGTCGATTCACCTGGAATAAACACATCAAGATAAATGTTTGATCTCGACAGATGGAATGAAATTTGGCATGCTCTGGCAAAAAATAAGGTCAGGAGCCTCCTTACTGCATTTGGGGTATTCTGGGGTATCTTCATGCTGATTGTAATGGCGGGAGCCAGTAACGGACTAAAAAATGGTATCGTGGAGGGTGTTGCGAAATTTGCCACCAACTCCTGCTTCATGTGGTCACAGCAAACAGGAGAACCCTACAAGGGTTTTAAAAGAGGCAGACAATGGAACATGGATTCCGACGATCTTACCTACGTTCTTAACAATGTGCCGGAAGTAGAATACATCTCCCCAAAAAATTTTGGATCCAGAATGAACGGAGGTCCCAATACGATCTACGGATTGAAAACCGGTTCCTACAACGTAAAGGGAGATTACCCCGAATACATCAAGATTGATCCTTATACCATCGTGCAGGGTCGGTGGATCAACGATATGGATATCCGCGACAGGCGAAAGGTCTGTGTGATCGGAGAGAAGGTTTATGAGCAGATGTTTGAAGGAAACAAGAATCCACTGGGTGAGTATCTGAAAATTTCAGGTGTTTATTACCAGGTAATTGGCATAGTTCGTCCTGAAACAAGAATCAATATCAATGGAAGGGCGGAAGAATCGATCTTCCTGCCTTTCACCACGATGCAGCAGACATATAACATGGGAAACATGGTTCATTTTTTGGCAGTAACCGCCAAGAAGGGTGTTCCGGTCAGTGTCGTGGAGGAGAA
Organism: uncultured Tangfeifania sp.; assembly: GCA_964630075.1. Classification (GTDB taxonomy): domain Bacteria; phylum Bacteroidota; class Bacteroidia; order Bacteroidales; family Prolixibacteraceae; genus CAINVV01. The sequence continues at coordinate 3,504 of CAZVTL010000154.1, read as the reverse complement.
GGTCAAAAATATCATCAAGTTGCGCCACTCCATTGCCCCCACCGATGTTCAGGCCCTTAACAGCGTGAATATTGAGAAGGAGTTCCAGCAGATGAACGGTTTGTTTATCGGGATTGGTATCCTGACCTGGATCGTTGGTATTGGCACCTTAATGGCCGGTGTAATTGGTGTCAGCAACATCATGCTGGTAATAGTGAAGGAGCGGACCAAGGAGATTGGTGTACAACGTGCACTTGGGGCCTCACCCAGAACCATCATAACCCAGATTATGCTCGAAAGTGTGGCCCTTACGACGGTTGCCGGTTATACAGGTTTGTCACTAGGGGTTGCCCTGTTGGAACTAGTCAACCAGATCATCGAAAGCCAGCCAAAAACCGGGAATGAGGTCTTTTTTCAACATCCCGAAGTTAGCATATCTGTAGCTGTTACCGCTTTGATGGTTCTTATTCTGGCCGGACTCTTCGCTGGTTCCATACCTGCAAAAAGGGCCCTCCAGATCAAACCGATCGAGGCACTAAGGGAGGAGTGACGGAGAGACTATGGGACTGAGGGACAGGGAGACGAAGGGACGAGAAGACTGGGAGAAAGGAAGATGCGAAGATGAGGAGGAGGATGGAGAGAATGGGAAAGAGGGTGAATTGATTTCCAAACTTTTACCATGTAGTGGTTTAGGTATTGTAGAAAAGCAAATCCCGAATGATCAACCGTCCGCGGTAGCAGGCAAAAAAAGGAGATAAGCTGGTTTCGGATGGAATAGAGAAAATGTAAATATAGAAAAGTTAGTAAATCAAATAGATAAAGAATAATATACAAATCGAATAACATACAAATCAAAGGTTGCCATGAAAAAATTTCTTAAAATTTTCGGACTCAGTTTAATAGCCATCCTTTTCATAGGGACGCTGGTGTTCTTGTACAAGAAATCGCAGAAGAAACCTGATCAGTTCGAGATCAAGAGTGGAACAGTGAACAGTATCATCAAGAAAACAGTGGCCACTGGTACGGTACAGCCCAGGAAGGAGATTGAGATCAAACCACAGGTTTCCGGAATCATAGAGAAAGTCTATCTCGAAGCAGGACAGATGGTTCACAAGGATGATGTGATGGCCCAAATCAATATCATCCCTGATATGGTAACCCTCAACAATGCAGAGTCGCGTGTTAAAAGAGCCCAGCTCAACTACGAGGATGCCAAGATCGACTATGAGCGTCAGACCACATTGTTTGAAAAGAAGGTGATCTCGAAAGAGGAGTACCAGAAGGCTAGACTGACCTACAACTCCTCCCGGGAAGAGGTGGAATCTGCCGAAAACAATCTTGAGCTTATCCGCAAAGGTGTGACAAAAAGCTCTGCCAAAACGACCAATACCCTTATTCGTTCCACCATAGATGGGATGGTATTGGATGTCCCGATCAAAGAGGGATTCTCAGTCATCCAGGCCAACACTTTCAATGCAGGAACCACCATTGCCATCGTTGCCGACATGAACGACATGATTTTCCTGGGTAAAGTTGATGAAACTGAAGTTGGTAAGATCAAGGAAGGGATGAACATCGAATTGACCATTGGGGCAATTGACAACGAAAAGTTCAATGCAGTCTTGAAATACATTGCTCCCAAAGGAAAAATTGAGAATGGAGCGATCCAGTTTGAAATCAAAGCAGATGTACTTTTGAAGAAAGATCAGTTCATCCGCTCAGGATACAGCGCCAATGCAAATATTGTGCTGGACCGCAGGGACAGTGTGCTGACAATTCCGGAAGGACTCTTGAAATTTGCCCATGATACTGCCTATGTGGAGATAGAGAAGGCCAAGGATGAATACGAAAAGAGATTCGTGAAAACAGGATTGTCAGACGGGATCAATATTGAGATTGTCTCAGGAATCACAAAGGAGGATAAAATCAAGGGTAACCTGATTGATCCAAAGAAGAAACCAGAAGAAAAGAAATAAATCATCTTTGATTGATTACGAAAAGCGGTAACTTAGTATAAAATATAACCTACCATGATACGAACGATTTTTACCCTGGCCTACCTCTTGCTGCTGGCACTATTTGCCTCACTTCATGCGCAGGAGTTGTGGACGCTGGACAAATGCATCAACTATGCCATCGACAACAACATCCAGATCAAACAGAGTCAGCTGAATACGCAATACCAGCAAAATAACCTTCAGGAGCGCAAGAATTCCAGGTTGCCCAACCTGAATGGGCAGTTGTCCCAAAACCTCAATTTTGGCCGGTCGCTCACCTATTTGAATACCTACACCAATGTCAATTCAGCTCAGACAGATTTTGGTTTGGGAACCCAGGTGACAGTTTTTCAGGGTAATCAAATCAACAATGCGGTAAAGAAGACAGAGTTTGACCTCAAAGCCAGTTTCGAAGATTTGGCCAAGGCCAAAGATGACCTTTCCCTCAACATTGCATCTACCTTTCTAGAAATTCTCTTTTCAAAGGAGCTTGTGAAAGTTTCTGAAGAGCAATTGGGGATTACCAGGCAACAGCTCCAGCAATCTCAGGAAAAGGTGAATGCAGGAAGTTTGGCCAATGGTGCATTGATGGAGATAGAGGCCCAGGCTGCCAGGGAGGAATTGAACCTGATTGATGCCAAAAACCAGCTTTTGCTGGGCAAGCTTAGGTTGGCACAAATGCTTGAACTGCCCTTCAACGACCAATTTGATGTTGATATACCTGCATTGCCTGAAATTGCGGCGCAATTAACCGTCGCTACTTCAAAAGATATATACCAGACTGCACTGACCCAACGGCCTGAAATAAGGGGTGCTGAGTACCGTTTCCAGAGTACAGCCATGCAGCTGAAGATGGCCAAGGGGGTTTATTACCCAACCTTGACTTTTTATGCCAACTATTACAACCTCTACAACAACCAGTACAAGGATATCAACAAGAACAGCATCTCTTTCGGAGACCAGCTGAGCAACAACCAACGCAAGGGACTAGGATTGCAGATGAACATCCCGATTTTCAACCGGCTTCAGACCAAATTGCAGGTAAGCAATGCAGAAATTCAGATGATGAATACGCAACTGGACCTCGAAGGTACCAAAAAAGTGTTGAGGCAAGAGATTGAAACGGCCCAGACTACCGCCATTACCTCCTTTAACAGGTATAAATCAACCGAGAAGGCTGTAGTGTCGATGAAAGAGGCCTTCCGCTATTCAGAAGAGAAATTCAACGTTGGAATGGTCAATGCCGTCGATTACAACACGGCGAAAACCAGCCTGGTAAAAGCCTCTTCGGATCTACTCAGGGCCAAATATGAATTTATCTTCAGGTCCAAGATTCTTGATTTTTACAAAGGCATTCCGATTACACTGTAAGCACTTTATTGTGTTTTATTAGGTCGCGAAAAGCACGCAAGGTAACGCAAAGCTTAATTCTTTTCTTTGCGTTACCTTGCGTGCTTTTCGCGACTTTTTAGGGTGGAATTAATGGTAATGGTGCAAAAAATAGTTGATGGAATTGTCCAAAATGGAG
>CAZVTL010000153.1:2980-9326 GCA_964630075.1 uncultured Tangfeifania sp. | reverse complement strand
GAATTCCGTTGCTGCTGTCGAAAAGAAACAACTCTTCTGCCAATAGCAGTTCATCAGGGGTGATCTCCACTTTTTCACTTGTACTGAATCCTGCTTCATGGACGGCAAAGATTACTTCTTCGAGTATGGCAGATCTGTAACCACCTGAGGAGGATGCGGGAAATGTGACGTGATTTTCGTTCACAAAGGCGAAGGATCCATGGATGCATTCGCAGGCAAACTCCAGGGAATTCAATAGGATGATGTTGGATTGCCCCAGGCTCCGGGCCTTTTGGGTGGCTTTTTGACGAAGAAAGTTTCCCGAAGTTGCATAGGCAGGCAGCGGTGAAATTTCTTTCAAACGATCGCGGTAGATGGAGAGAAGCAATCCAGGCTCCTTAAGCGGAAAATATCCCCGCTCGCACTCTTCTGCACGCAGCAGCAGATTGACCCGGTTGATGGAGGCAAATATCCGGATTTCAATGATGGCAGCAAGGTAGAGCTTGTTTTTGTTCAATAGCCGTGAGACATCCTTGCGCAGGATTTTCCCCTCCGGGTCAATCAGTCCGGTTAGATCAATGCCTGCAGTTTCGGCTGTTGAGATAAGGTGCTGGCAGATGGACGGGGCGAAGAGCACCTCGTTGTGTTCCGACCTGAACTGCTCCATGAATCCACTATGCTGGAGGGAGAGATCATCCAGGGTGAATACGGCTTCCTCCTCTTTGTGAAACCTTCCGTTCAACAAAAAATAGCCACCCTTCATCTGATTGAAATTACATATGCAAGTTAGGAGCAAACAACATATTCAGAAATTCCCAGAAAAGGGAGGGTCTGATGATCATTGGTGTACAGAATCCGATTACTGCTCCCAGGAAGTGGGCATCGTGCCCGATGTTGTCCAGTTTCTTTCGGCTCAGGTAGAAGGAGTAATAGAGGTAGAGAATGCCAAAGATGATGCCTGGTATCGGAAGCACACCAAAAAAGTAGATGTTTTCCCAGGGATTGAAGAATATGGCCGCATACAATACGGCAGAAACTGCTCCTGAGGCACCGACCGCGTTGTAATAGACATTGTTTCGTTGTTTTACCAACGACCAGGATGATGAAACAAGGAGGGACCCCACAAAGAGTGCCAGATAGTACCACCGGGCATTTCCGCCAAAGTAGAGTTGGAAACTGTGCTCAACAGCCAACCCGAACGACCACAAAACGATCATGTTTACCAACAGGTGTTCCCAGTTGGCGTGCACCAGGGCATGGGTCACCATGCGGTAGTACTGTCTCTTGTGCCATATCTGGAAGGCATTGAACTGGAATTGCCTGACAATTTCCCTGTTGGAAAAGGCCATGACAGAGGTCAGGGAAATAATGATGATCAGCATGATCGTAACAGATGCCATGGGTCAGAGGTGTAAGATTTTGTATGTTAATTCGCGCATAAGTTCTCCATTGTCAGTTGTTCCGCCCCGGGCACCTTTGGATCTAAGATCATACTCCCTCAGCAGCGACATCACCAATACGGCTTTTTGCAGTGGATAGTTTCTTCCGGCTGTCAGATAGTCCTTGACAAAAAATGGACTCACCCCCAGTCTTTGTGCCACTTCCCCTTCGTTGCCCTTGTTGGGGAGGGAATGGTAGGTCAGAATCTTCCTGAAATAGGTGACCAGGATCGCTATCACCATCTGTATCGGGTTGGATTTTTCGTTCTCTACAAAGTAATTGACGATTCGGTTGGCATTGAAGATGTCCCTGGTTCCAAGAGCCTTTTGGAATTCAAATGCATTGTACTCTTTGCTGATCCCGATGTTTTTCTCCACATCGTCCACCGTGATGCTGGTGCCTGGAATTGCGGAGAAGATGATTTTATCCATTTCATTCACAATCCGCTGCAGGTTGTTCCCAATGTGATCTGTGATCATCTGCACCGCTTTGTGCTCAATGCCCAACTGTTTTGTTTTAAGGTAATTGATAATCCATTCCGGTATTTTGTATTCGTACAGCGGTTTGGATTCCATATAAACACCATGCTTGGAGACAATCTTGTAGAGCTTTTTGCGTTTGTCGATGGTTTTGTATTTGTGGCAGATTACCAATACAGTGGAAGGGGCTGGCCGTTCCACATAGGAGGCCAGTTCATCAATGTCTTTGATATTTTGTGCCTCACGTACGACCACTACCTGTCGTTCTGCCATCATTGGGTAACGCCGTGCAGCGGTTAAAATGGTATCGAGGGTGATGTCCTTGCCATAAAGCAGTGTCTGATTGAAGGATTTTTCGCTTTCGGTGAGGACATTTTCCAGGATGTAATGACTGATCAGATCGATGTAATAGGGCTCTTCACCCTCCAGGAAATAGACAGGACTGTATTTTTTTTCTTTTAAATCGGCAAGTATGTTCTGGAATTCCATGCAATCAGAATTTCAGGTGTTTGACCGACCTCCCGTCGCTGATGATCTCCATGAGGGCGTTGATCCCAACCTCCAGGTGGGAATTTACAAACAACCTGGTCACCTCTTTGTCGCTCTCCTGGGTTTTTACTCCGGTCGAAATCATGGGTTGATCAGACACCAGCAGGAGTGCGCCACAGGGAATCGAATTACAAAATCCTACCGTGAAGATGGTGGCGGTCTCCATATCGATGGCCATGGCACGGGTCTTGATCAGGTATTTCTTGAAACGTTCGTCGTACTCCCATACCCTTTTGTTGGTGGTGAAAACTGTGCCGGTCCAGTAGTCGAGCCCCATGTCACGAATGGTGGAAGAGACTGCACGCTGAAGGCTGAAGGCAGGTACTTCGGGAGGCAAATAGTCATTGGAGGTACCATCGCTTCGGATGGCAGCCAACGGCAGGATTAAACTGCCAAGTTCGCTTTTGCGTTTCAATCCACCGCATTTTCCCAGGAAAAGCACCGCATCAGGCATGGTGGCACTCAGCAAATCCATGATCGTGGCAGCATTGGGACTACCCATGCCAAAGTTGATGATGGTGATCCCGTTGGCACTGGCATTGGGCATCGTTTTGTCCTCTCCGACAATGGGTACGCCAAATTTCTCGGCAAAGGTTTCAACATAGCCTTGAAAATTGGTTAGCAGGATATGCTGGGTAAATTGATCCAATGGTCTTCCGGTGTATCTGGGGAGCCAGTTCTGAACGATCTCTTCTTTGGTCTTCATAAGTCGCTTTTCTGCAAAATTACCTGCTTTTTGTATTAAGTTGGCTGAAATGGAAATAAAAATTTAGTTTTAGAGAGATTTTCACCCATGAAGCAACTTAATCTGCCAGGTTACGAATTCAGCACCACCCAAAAGGAGGGTCTGACCATGATTTTCGACGCTTACCGCCGGAGGTGGGTTAAACTGACGCCGGAAGAGTGGGTCCGGCAGAACTTTATCCGTTACCTGGTGGAAGAGAAGCATTACCCTGCCACTTTGATTGCAGTTGAGCACTCGCTCAAGATCAATCGGCAGGTTTTCCGCGCCGATGCAGTGGTCTTCTCGAACAATGGCCAACCGCTGCTGGTGGTTGAATGCAAGGCGCCGGAAGTAAAAATCACCCAAAAGGTGTTTGAGCAGATCGTCCGTTACAACTTCGAATTTCAGGTCGATTATCTGATCGTCACCAATGGGCTGTCTCATTTTTGTTGCAAGATTGACAAGGGCAACCAGACTTACGAATTTCTGAAGGAGATTCCTGAATACTCCATTCTTTAACCGTTGTTCATTTTTTTGCAGATAGCAGTAGCCGAAACTGACATGGCTGTTGTATGAAATAGCCTAAAAATGACAGAATCGGTGAAATAAAATAATGGTGAAAATATTTGGATTGTAGTCTAAGTTTGTTTAACTTTCTGTTTTTCAACCAATCCTAAAATAGCATTCATGAAAACTAAACTTGCTCTCATCGTAGTTTTTTTATTCGGCCAAACCTTTTTCACCCCACTTTCTGCAGGAAAACCTGCTGGAGGCGAGCCAGTACCAGGGGCAGAAATTTTCGTAGAGCTGGAGCCAGATGACCAGCCAATCATGGCAACCGCTTCCAAAAATGGAACCTTCACCTTTGAGAATTTAAAAGCAGGGACCTACCATGTGGTCGTTCGTTTGCCGGAGAATCCGAAAGAGGCCTATACCAACAAGGAGGCTATTAAAAGTCCAAATTTAAAAAATTCAGGTTTTTATTATAAAAAGGGAGAATACTTTTTGAGCAGGAATCGTGGTCTTTTTGTCATCAAACTGGAGGATTTCAAAAAGGTCAACGAAGATGCCATCAAGGTCTCCTCCAAAAAGATGGGCAACAAGGAGAGCAAAAAGGATACAGCGATTCTCGATTTTCAGGTAACAGGGAAGAGTGGTAAAATAGTGATCTCTTTGGAATCAGTGAAACCCAAAGAGTACAATACACGAATTACCAGTGCCATTTCAACTGGACCTTACGGAGCGTCTCTTACCAATCTTGAAGACAATTAGTCAGAAATAGATATTCTTTAAAATGAGGTAAGAATTTAGCAGCTTAAATTTTGCTAAATCTTATTGATTAACTGCATCAAATTTTCATCCTTCCATTCGCCTCCCTCCCTGATCCACTCTTTCTTCGTTCCGGTTAAAACAAATCCTGCATTGGCAAACAACTTCATGCTAATTAAGTTGTCGGTCAGGATATTGGCATAGATCTGGTGCAGTTGCAACTTCTCGAAACAATAGCGGGTCATCAGCTGCAAAGCGGCAGTGGCATAGCCTTTGGTCCGGTCTTCCAGGCTATGGATCCGGATGCCCACACAAACCCGTGCATGTAGCGGGTCAAAATCAAACAGATCGATGGCTCCGATTGTTTTTCCCTCCCGGGTGGTGATCATCATCCGCAGTTGCTGGTTCGCGTAAAGTCCCTTGTCCGAATTTTGAATGTAAAGTGCCAGGAGGTGTTTGGAAAAGGGGGCAATGGTATGGCTGATGGTCCAGACCTCCTCGGCATTCTCCCATGCATACAAAAGATCAATGTCTTCCGGTTCCAGGGCGCGCAGAGCGATAAGTTCATCTTGCAGGTATAGCTTCATGGCAGTGTCAGGAGTTGAATTGTTCGTACAACAACCGGTTCACAATCGATCGTCCCAGCGTTAGTTCATCGGTATACTCCAGCTCGTCTCCAACAGACACGCCTCTTGCGAGTGTGGTGATTCGGATGTTGCTGTTTTTCAGCTTTTTGAAAAGGTAGAAGTTGGTGCTGTCTCCCTCCATCGTAGTACTTAGGGCAAATATAATTTCCCTCACACTCCCCTTTTCTGCCCTGTGGAGCAGGGAATCGATCTCCAGGTCAGCCGGACCAATGCCATCCATCGGGGAGATGATCCCACCCAAGACATGGTAAACACCCCGAAACTGCTGCGTATTTTCAATGGACATCACATCGCGGATGCTCTCTACCACACAGACCAAACCATGGTCGCGCGAAGGGTTGCTGCAGATGTTGCACACCTCCGTATCTGAGATGTTGTAGCAATGTTGACAATGTTTCACCTCATCCCTGAGTTGTGTCATTGCGCCACTGAAACGGTGCACCTCCTCCGGCTCCTTTTTGAGGAGGTGCAGCACGAGCCGCAAGGCGGTTTTTTTCCCAATGCCCGGCAATTTGGCAAATTCGGCTACGGCATTCTCAAGCAGCTTGGAGGGAAAGTGGTCGGTATTCATTGGCATAATAATATCTTCCCAAAAGTAGCAACTACCTGCGATATATCTATTCCTACCTGTCAATAATTCTTCTCGCAGCGCAAAATGGGAACTATATTTGAGTTACAGGTTAAACCAAATGGGGCATAGTTAGTCAAAGGGGAGTAACTAAAAAAAATGGATATGATTAAAAAACTTTTTCTGGTTTCATCCTTGATTTGGATGATGGTTATGACTGTAGCCGCTCAAGGCGGAATGCAGAATATGACTCCTGAGGACATGGCCAAAAGGACGTCTGAAATGATCAAAAAGACAACGGGTTGTGACGCTGCAGTCGGTACCAAAGTTGATGCTATCTGCCTGAAATATGCAAAGGAGATGGCAGCTGTTCGGGAAAAATATACCGACAGGGAGGCAAGACGCGAACCAACCAAGGTTCTTAGGGACAAGCAGGATGTTGAGTTGAAAGCAGCTTTGACAGCCGACCAGTATGCCAAATATGTGGCAGCCATGGAAGAACGGCGCAAACAAATGCAAAATGGCGGTGGCGGACCTCGCTAATCGCTAAGAACCAAATAGAAAGCCCTGAATTTTATGAAATTCAGGGCTTTCTATTTGAATTGAAACGGGGAAACAGGGAAACAGAGAAACAGGGAAACAGAGAAACGAAGAAACGGCGAAATGGGGAAGATGACTTTTGAGGTCGATC
>CAZVTL010000153.1:0-2880 GCA_964630075.1 uncultured Tangfeifania sp. | reverse complement strand
GAAACAGAGAAACGAAGAAACGGCGAAATGGGGAAGATGACTTTTGAGGTCGATCGGACCAACTAAATTTTCACTGATAGCATCGCCGTTTCAGTTCTTCTCTGTTACTCCGTTTCACTGTTTCCTCAAGTCCTCCTTCTTGAACCGAAATGGCAACAATGTGTCAATCCCATTCACTACCGTGATGGCTGAACTCCCATCCAGGATAATTTCGATGGGCTTTCCCGAAAGATCTTCATATTCGGCCATTACTTGCCGGCAACTGCCGCATGGTTTTGCAATATCCGTGGAGTTGGGATCATTGGAGATGGTCGATACGGCGATGGATTGTACGGCAATGTTTGGAAACCTGGATGAGGCATAGAAAAGTGCCGTTCGCTCGGCGCAAAGTCCCGAGGGATAAGCCGCGTTTTCCTGGTTGTTGCCGGAAATCAGCTCTCCGTTGGCCAACAATACCGCTGCTCCCACCCTGTATCCCGAATAGGGGGAGTAGGCACGCAAGGCCGCCTCTCTGGCCAGCAGAATGAGTTTTTGTGAATGCTCGGGCATCTCCGCGATTGTTTCGTAGCTGTTTACCGTATAGTTGAGGTATATCTCCTTCATGGTGATCAGATTAATTCAAACTCAAAAGTAAACATATTCCTTCATTTAAAAGAGGGTGACAATTGGCCTAAATTTTTATCTTTGGTGCAAACAAATGCCGATGTTGAATTATTTCAGACTGTGTATCCTATCCTGTTTTGGAGTTGCTTTTACTGCCAACCTGTTTGCAGCCTCACCTGTCAGACAGACCAGGCAGCAATACATCGACAAGTTTGCCAGGATCGCAGTCCAGGAGATGATCGAGTACCACATTCCGGCCAGCATCACCATGGCACAAGCCTGCCTCGAATCATCAGACGGGAATTCTGAATTAACCCGGAAATCCAACAACCACTTTGGTATCAAATGCAAGAGCAATTGGACAGGGCCATCTGTCAGACACCATGATGATGCGGCCAACGAATGTTTTAGAAAATACCAGACCGCAGAAGAGTCGTTCAAGGATCACTCCCTTTTTCTAACCACCAACACCCGTTACAGCTTTCTTTTTACCTACGATATCAGGGACTTTAAGCAGTGGGCTTATGGTCTCAAGAAGGCTGGATATGCCACAGATCCTGCTTACCCTGGAAAACTTATAAAAATAATCGAAGATTTTAAGTTGTATGAACTGGATCAGCTGGATTGGAAATATGTCAAGGCCCCTGAACAAAATAAGAAGCGCTTCTCCCTCTTCGGCTTCCTGAAGAAAAAGGCTCCTGAGAAGGAACTGGCTGTAGCCTCCGGCTTTCTGCCACGCAAGGTGGAGCGTAGAAATGGCAAAAAGGCGATTATTGCCATCGAAGGGGACGATTATGCCCGCATTGCAGAAGAGATGAAGCTGAAGGATTGGCAGATTTACCAGTTCAACGATGCCCAGACCGGGGATGTCCCGGAGACCGGAGAGCCAGTCTTCCTGCAATTAAAGAGGGCGAAGGCTCCGCTGGGCAATGACACACATACTGTTCAGCAGGGAGAAACCCTAAGGTCCATTTCGCAGTGGTATGGTGTTCAGCTTCAGTCGTTGAGAAAGATGAACCGTTTGGGAGACAACGAAGAGGCTGCGGCCGGTACCACCATTTCGCTGAGGTAGATCTACAGGTAATTTCACGGATGAAGGTTGGATTTCGCAGATTACCCCCACCAACCACTAATTACACAAATTATACGAATGGAGGAATAAAAATACTCCCCGTTTCTTCGTTTCCCTGTTTTATCGGCTCTCCCCCAGTCCCTAAGTCCCTCCGTCATTTTCCGTCGTCTCCTCGTTTTCCTAAAGAGCCCTGTACGCTGCTATCTGCGAAAACCCCCGCAGAAACTCCTCGATTCCCATTCGTTTCTTTCCTGCGAGTTGCAGATCGGTAAGCCACAAATATCCATCCGGACAAGCAATCTTGGCCCACTTTTTTTGATCTGACAGGATGGTTCCGGGGGTATGGCTATGGCTGGACATTTCGGGTTTGGTGTGGAAGATCTTGAGTGCGATTGGTTCTCTGGAGGGGGCGGTTAACTCAGTCCAGGCAGTCGGGTAGGGACTCAACCCCCTTATCTTGTTGTAGTTTTTTTGCAGGCCAAGATTCCAGTCTATCCTGCAATCTTCCTTGAAGATCTTTGGGGCATGCAGCTTCTCTGGATCAATTTCCAGCTTGTTCTGGTCAATGGGGATTGCGGTTCCATCCGCCAGTGCCTCGACTGTTTTCAATACCAGTCCTGCCCCTATGCCCATCAGCTGATCGTGCAGCTCCCCAACAGTTTGGTCGGGAGCTATGGTTACCCGCTCGAAGAAAAGAATGTTGCCGGTATCGATCTCCTGCTTCAGCAGAAAGGTGGTGACTCCGCTCTCGTCGTCCCCATTCATGATGGCCCAGTTGAGGGGTGCCGCTCCGCGGTAGCGGGGCAGGAGCGACCCATGAAGGTTGAATGTCCCCAGTGGGGGCATCTTCCAGACAGCTTCGGGCAACATACGGAAGGCTACAATGATCTGCAGATCTGCTTTCAGGGCAGCCAATTCAGCCAAAAAAGTCTCGTTTTTCAGTTTTTCGGGCTGCAACACAGGTATCATCGAAGATTGCGCAAAACTCTTCACTGCCGACTGCTGGATCTTCTGTCCCCGTCCGGCAGGCTTGTCAGGTGCCGTAACGACTCCCACCACGTTGTAGCCATGCGCTACCAGGGCCGAGAGACTTGCCACCGCAAAATCGGGTGTTCCCATGAAAACGATTCGAAGATCCTTGCCATTCATCACAGAATGTTTGAAATGTTTGAAATGTTTGAAATGTTTGAAATGTTTGAAATGTT
>CAZVTL010000152.1:0-9350 GCA_964630075.1 uncultured Tangfeifania sp. | reverse complement strand
TATGAAACCCTCATGCACAATCGTTCACAAAATAGCATGTAAATTATCCTGAGGGTTCCATACGTACGTTCTAATTTTCAATATATTAATACTGTTGTTGAAGTGTGAAATAATTTTCGATGGTAGTATGGTCCGACTGTCCGCCCCTCCGAGACTGTCTCAAAAGACCAGATGAACATTTTGGAAATCATTTCAAATTAGCTACCAAAGAAATATATACTTGACATTTAAGACTGCCCCATCAAGATTCACGCAGAATGTTTGTTGGTCAACCACAGGGGTTGCCCCTACAGATTGGTATTTCAAGGAACTTCAGAAAATGGAAAATAATTCCAACCGAACGATTATCTTTGGCAATTATAAATCATACTATGGAAGAACGGCCTTTGATCTTGATATCCAACGATGATGGTGTTTTTGCCAGGGGATTGATCGAACTTGTTGAAGTGATCAAGCTCTTTGGGGATATTGTGGTAGTTGCTCCCGATGCACCTCATTCGGGAATGTCCCATGCCATCACCGTGGAGCGGCCAATCAGAATCAACAAGCTGCAACAGGAAGAGGGGCTGGTGATCTATTCCTGCTCCGGTACACCTGTTGATTGCGTCAAACTCGCCTGCAGCAGAATATTGGACAGATTGCCCGACTTCGTCATATCCGGCATCAACCATGGGGCGAATACCTCCATTTCGGTGCTCTATTCCGGAACAATGGGAGCAGCCATAGAGGGCTCCATTCATGGCATTCCCTCCATTGGATTTTCTCTCGATGACTATACACAGGAGGCCGATTTCACAAAGGCAAAGAAAGTAGTGGCACGGATCTTCCAGAAAGTGGCAGAATTTGGCCTGCCCGATGGTATTTGCCTCAATGTGAATATCCCCAAAGGAGAGGTAAAGGGAATCAATTTCTGCCGGCAAACACGTGGAAAATGGGTAGAGGAGTTTGACAAAAGGACCGATCCCCATGGTCGTGATTACTATTGGATGACGGGTTATTTCAACGACGCAGAGAATGAAGCGCGGGATACCGATACTTTTGCCTTGCTGAATGGCTTTGTTTCAGTCGTACCTGTAACTACTGACCTGACAGCCTACAACGCCTTTCATTTCATGCAAAAATGGAAATTCTGAGCAGATGAGTGCATCCTTTTATGAACCAACAGGATTGAATCGGTGGTGGCTGGGTATACTGATGGGTATAGTTTTTCCGCTGGTATTTTTCCTGCTCTATTTTCTCTTCAGATTCAATGAACCCTCGTTTGACCGCTACCTAAACATTCTGGTTCAGAGCGGAAGAATCATCCATGTTTTAAGCCTGTCGGTTTTGTTCAACCTTGCACCTTTTCTCTATTTTGTAAGAACCAACAGGTTTAAATCCGGCAAGGGTGTATTGGCGGTGACCATCCTTTTTGTTTTGATCCTTTTTGTGCTGAAGTTTAACCTGTGATGGTCAATTTTAACCTATGAATACAGAACAAGGATGAGGTATTTTATCATAGCAGGGGAGGCATCGGGCGATTTGCACGCTTCCTTCCTCATGAAGGGAATCAAGAAGCAAGATCCCGCAGCTGAATTCTGCTTCTTCGGAGGTGAATTGATGGAGGCTGAAGGGGGAGTCCTTCTCAAACACTACCGTGAAATGGCCTTTATGGGGTTTTTTACGGTGCTCCTGAATCTTCGCCAGATCAGGAAGAATTTCAGGCTGGCTGAAGCGAAATTGTTGGAATTTCATCCGGATGTCCTTATTCTGGTCGACTATCCGGGGTTCAATCTGCGAATGGCAAGATTTGCCAAAACCCATGATATCAAAACCTTCTATTATATCTCCCCCAAAATTTGGGCGTGGAAGGCTAGTCGGGTGAAATGGGTGAAAAATTATGTGGACGAACTCTTTACCATTTTCCCTTTCGAGAAGGATTTCTACGACAAACACGACTACAAAATTCGGTATGTTGGGAATCCCACGGTAGATGAACTGGCTGTTCGTCCCAACATGAACCAGACTTTTCAGGAATTCATCAACCTCAATGGGTTGGAGGACAGACCCATCGTTGCTTTGCTTGCCGGTAGCCGCAAGCAGGAGATACAGCTTATCTTGCCTGTATTGTTGAGCGTGGCAGAGCGGTTTCCGGCTTACCAGTTTGTGGTAGGGGGGGCTCCTTCCATTCCGGTCGAACTATACCACAGCAAAATGCCGGGCCATAAAATCCCGGTGGTGTTTGGACAAACCTATGAGCTGTTGCAACAATCCAGGGCTGCATTGGTGGCTTCCGGTACCGCGACCCTTGAGACGGCCGTTGTCAATGTGCCACAGGTTGTTTGCTACATCATGGAACTGGGTCGGTTTACCTCGCTGTTAAAAAAATATTATCTTAAAATTAAATGGTTCTCCCTGGTAAATCTTGTCATGAATGAGGAGATTGTCAAAGAGTATTTCCAGGAGAATTGCACCGTAGAAGTTGTTGCAACCGAGCTATCAAAATTGCTCGAAGATGAAAATTACCGAAAGGAGATGCTGCAGAATTACCGGCTTATGCTGGCCAAACTTGGTCCTCCGGGTTGTGCCGACCGGGCTGCAGAAGAGATGGTTGGGCTGCTGAAAGGTCATTAGCTGGTGGGAATTGGCTGTTAGCTTTTAGTTTGGAAGCCAGAACATTATTTAAGTAATATTAAATTTTGAATTGAAAATAGAGTATTCCTTCGTTTTAACCACAATTTTAAAGCTAATAGCCAATAGCTAATAGCCTTATCATACAGAAAATATGTTAAGCATTATCAAAAAAGAGCTGCTTCAATTTTTCGGATCCCTGATCGCTTACATGATTCTGGTGGTCTTTGCATTGATGTCTGCCCTGTTTCTTTGGTTCTTTGATGGGAACATGAATATTTTGGAGAGTGGACATGCTTCGCTCTCCCCCTTCTTTGATCTGGCACCCTGGCTTTACCTCTTCCTGATCCCAGGTATTACCATGCGGCTTTTTTCGGAAGAAATCCGAAGTGGAGCCATGGAGCTATTGCTAACCAGACCCTTGTCTGCATGGCAGCTGGTGACTGCAAAATTTCTGGCCGCATTGGTGGTGGTGGTACTTACCGTAATGCTGTCATTGGTCTACTTCTTTTCCATTTATCAGCTTGGAAACCCGGTAGGTGCAATGGATATTGCCGCAACATTGGGCAGTTACCTTGGATTGCTCTTCCTTGCCATGATTTTTTTGTCGGTGGGTCTCTTTACCTCTGCTCTTTCAGAGAATCAGCTGGTGGCCTTTTTGCTGGCAGTTGTGCTATCCTTTTTTCTCTTTTCAGGATTTGAGCTGCTCTCCGATTTGACACTATCGGTGGCTGCATCCTCTTTCCTGGTCTCTTTGGGCATCTCTTCCCATTACGAATCCATCAGCAGGGGATTGCTCTACAGTCGTGATCTCTTCTACTTCCTGACCTTGACATTTGCTTTTCTAGCACTTACCAGGATGGCTCTCCAATGGAGGCGGATCAGACCTTCAGCCCGGTCGAAAAGTGTAGCACGCTGGTTGGTGGTCGGACTGGTGCTGGTCACTTTCACCCAAGTACGGCTTTTTAGAGTTGATTTTACTTCGGAAAAGCGATATTCCCTCTCTGCTGCTTCGGTCAGGGTACTCGAAAAAATTGACCAGCCAATTGTGGCGGAGATTTACCTGGAGGGAGAGTTGCCTCCGGGATTTCGCAGGTTAAAAACAGCCATTGAAGAGAAGCTGGCTGATCTTCGTCAATATGGGAATAGTCCAATCTACCAAAGAACCATCGATCCCTACAACGAGGTACCTGCCAAAGATCGGGAAGCCTATTTCCAACAACTCTTCCAGCATCGAATCGTTCCAACTGACCTGCGGATAAAAACGGAACAAGGGATCACAACCAGGCTTATTTTCCCCTCCGTGGTTCTTCGCTATGGAGAGAAGGCCTTGGTATTGAATTTGTTGAAGAACGATCCATCCATTGCCCCGGAAGAAAACCTGAATCGCTCGGTAGAGATGCTGGAATATGAGTTGATGAATGGTATCCGGACACTCATGCGGGAGAAACCTGTAAGGGTGGCATTTCTGCAAGGACACCAGGAGGCTGATTCGCTTCACAGCTACGATTTTACCATGGCTTTGTCCGGCAGCTTTGAAGTATCAACCGTTGATTGTGAGCAATTGCAGCGGCAGGGTGATTCGATAAAAGTACTCATTGTGGCTGCTCCGCAAACCAGGTTTCCCGAGCGGGACAAGCTGATTCTGGACCAGTACCTGATGAAGGGAGGGCAGCTGATCTGGCTGATTGATCCACTCAAGGTGAGTCTGGATAGCCTTTCGGAAGGAATGACAACGCTCGCTTTGCCACTTGACCTGAATTTGGGTGATCAGCTTTTCAATTATGGCGTGCGCCTGAACGGTGACCTTATCCAGGATGCGGAGTGTCTAAAAATACGTGTAAATACCGCTCCCATTGGGACAGCTCCCAACTACTCCCTGGCCAACTGGTATTTTTCACCCTTGCTTCATCCGGCATTGTCACATCCGGTTGGCAAGAATGTCAACCCGGTATTGGCCGAATTTGTCAGTTCAATGGACACTGTGGGAGATCAGCCAGGGATTCAAAAGAGGGTCCTTTTAAGCAGTTCGGCCTTCTCCCGAAATACCCAGGCCCCCCTACAGGTGAGTCTTGGCATGATTGATGTAGTGCCTTCCCGGAATTTCTTCAACAAATCAAACCTGGTCACAGGTCTCTTGCTGGAGGGGAAATTTTCATCGGTATTTAAAAACAGAATGTTGGAAGAGACCGGATTTCCTTCGGATTATCATGTGATACAGGAGAGTGTACCCACCAGACAGGCTTTCTTTTCGGATGGAGGCTTGATCTCAAATAGGGTAAACAGAACGAAGAATGAACCAGTCGTTTCGACCCTTGGATACGACAGGGTATCGAAGATCACCTACGGTAACCGGGATCTGTTTCTGAACCTGGTGCAATACTTTACGGATGATGTCGCACTGTTTGAGTTAAGAGGAAAAAATTGGAAACTGAGGCTGCTCGACAAAGTGAAAATCAATTCCCAGGATGATTTTTACCGCTGGCTAAATCTGCTCCTGCCTTTGTTGCTGCTGGCCACAGGTGGATTCATTTTTAACTGGAGGAGGAGATGGCAGAATGAAAAAACTGCGGCAAAACATTAAATGTTCAACAGAAATCAGATTTTAACTAAAAAAATGGGTGAATGTTTGTATATTCGTACCATGGAGAATCTATTCGTAGGGAGCATGGACTAATCCCACAAAAGGTATTGAAAAGGTCCTTGTGATTTCCATGAATACTTACTGATATACAATAATTTAAAAAAATAAATTAACAATGAAATTTGTCGTTTCAAGTACCGAATTGTTGAGGCATCTCAATGCCATCAGTCGGGTAATCAGCAGCAAGAATACCCTGCCCATACTGGACAATTTTCTGTTCAAACTGGAAGGGAAAACGCTATCGGTAACTGCGTCAGATCTGGAAACCACGCTTGTTACAACGATGGAATTGGATCATTCAGATGACGATGGACTTGTTGCGCTTCCTGCCAAAATACTGTTGGATACACTCAAGGAGTTTCCTGAGCAGCCCCTCTCTTTTCAGTTGGATGGGGATACCATGGGAATGAGTATTCTTTCTGCCAATGGCAAATTTGCAATTCCAGGTCAGAATGGGGAGGAGTTCCCAAATCAGCCGGTATTGAATGCCAGCCATTATACCATCGTAGTTCCCCATGATGTGTTGTTGAACGGCATCAACAAGACCCTGTTCGCGACCGCAGACGATGAACTTCGGCCCGTAATGAATGGGATTAACATTGAGATTTCTCCGGTCGAAATGACTTTTGTTGCCTCTGATGCCCATAAATTGGTACGTTACAAGCGGACGGATGCCAAATCCGACAACGAAGCCTCCTTCATCCTGCCAAAGAAGCCGGCCTCCTTGCTGAAAAATCTGCTTCCAAAGGAGGATTTCGATGTGACTCTGGAATTTGATGAAAAGAATGCCGTCTTTCAATTGACTGGATTCAGGATGGTTTGCAGGCTGGTTGAGGGCAGATATCCTGCCTACAATTCGGTAATTCCTGTCAACAATCCCAATAAGCTGATGATCGACAGGGTTGAATTTTACAATACGCTGAGGCGTGTATCTGTCTTTGCCAACCAGGCAAGTAATCTGGTGAGGTTAAAGTTGACCTCCAATGAGTTGATCGTTTCTGCGCAAGATATTGATTTCGCCATTTCGGCGGTCGAAAGGATCAAATGTGATTTTGACGGACAAGAGATGGAGATTGGATTCAAATCTACTTTTTTGATTGAGATTCTTTCCAATCTGACCTCCTCGGATGTAAAAATGATGCTTTCGGATCCTTCACGTGCAGGATTGCTGCTGCCCGCCGAGCAGGATTTTGACCAGGAAGATGTCTTGATGCTCTTGATGCCAATGATGATCAACGCATAATTTTTTAAGATCTTGGGGAAGACCTGGCGGAATTCATCTGCCGGGTCTTTTTGTATCTTTACAGGACTCCGTTCTTTAAATTTCCAACCTCTGAAAGATAGATTTAAGTAGTATTTTAACAAACACTGTCGTTTCTTCGGTTACTTCAGCAAACACCACCAAATCGTATAGCGGATGAAGCTAAATTTAAAAAATCCGATCGTTTTTCTAGACCTGGAGACCACCGGAATCAATGTAGTTACAGACCGCATTGTGGAAATTGCATTTCTCAAGATCCATCCTGATGGTAAGGAGGAGGAGAAATTGATGTTGATCAATCCGGGCATCCCGATTCCTCCCCAGGCCACGGCAATTCATGGGATTTCTGACCAGGATGTGATGGATGCACCACATTTCAAGGAGGAGGCCAAAAACCTTGCACGATTCATCGAAGGGTGTGATTTGGCAGGCTTCAACTCGAATCGTTTCGATATACCATTGCTGACCGAGGAGTTCTTGCGGGCGGATGTCGACCTGGATCTGAAAAGGAGAAAATTTGTGGATGTGCAAACGATCTTTCACCGTATGGAAAAACGCACACTGGCTGCAGCCTATAAGTTCTATCTGCAGAAGGAGCTGGAAAATGCCCACAGTGCAATGATCGATACCCGGGCCACCTATGAGGTTTTGATGGCGCAATTGGATCGGTACGATGGCGCCACCTTTGAAGAGGGCGGAAAAGTCTCGGTTCCGATTGTCAACGAGATTAGCCAGCTCTCCTCCTTCTCTTCCTTTGACCGCAATGTGGATTATGCCGGTCGGATCGTTTACGACGAACAAGGGGTTGAGGTGATTAATTTTGGAAAACACAAGGGAAAACCGGTAGAAAAAGTTCTGGCGGAGGAGCCCTCCTATTACAATTGGATGATGAACGGGGAGTTTCCCTTGTACACGAAGAAAATATTGACAGGCATCAAACTTCGTTCGTTGAATAGAAAAGTCTGAAGAAGTGCCTAAAGTGACTAAAGTGAACTAAAGTGCCTAAAGTTCTTATGTAAATCTTGATTTGAACAAAACTTCGAAGTTTCCAACTTTAGTCACTCTAGTCACTTTAGTTCACTTTAGTCACTTGTAAATACAATAGAACAAATAAATATCTAAAAGAAATGAAAATTATCTGCATCGGTCGCAATTACGTCAAGCATGCCCAGGAGCTGAACCACGATGTTCCCACGGAACCCGTTTTTTTCATGAAACCGGATTCCGCACTTCTGCTCGACAACAAACCTTTTTTTCTCCCCGATTTCTCGAAAGACCTTCACCACGAGATTGAGCTGGTGATCAAAATTGGCCGGTTGGGAAAGAACATCGAGGCTAAATTTGCCCATCGCTACTACGATGAAATTGGATTGGGGATTGATTTTACGGCCCGCGATATTCAACGCCACCTGATTGAAAAGGGTCTGCCATGGGAAAAAGCGAAGGCTTTTGATTCCTCAGCTGTATTGGGGAAGTTTTTGACGAAAGAGGAGTTGGGCGACATGGGACAAATACTTTTCTCGCTTAGGAAGAACGGGGAGGTGGTACAGGCCGGAGATTCCCAATTGATGATCTTTCCATTTGATACGATCATTGAGCATGTTTCCAAATTTGTAACCCTTAAAATAGGTGACCTGATCTATACCGGAACTCCTGCAGGTGTCGGTCCCGTTGTCATTGGTGACAGGTTGGAAGGGTTTATCGGGGAGAAGAAGATGTTTGATATCCAGGTGAAATAGTACTAGAGAGGTTGGTGCACTCTTTTTGCTTACAGGGTTCACGCAAAGTTCGCAAAGTAAGACGCAAAGGGAGCTGATTCAATTTTGATGAGTCAGACCTTTTGCGTTTTTTTGTGTCTTACTTTGCGCACTTTGCGTGAAATTTTATCTAAAGGTGATTAACAATCCTATGAATACCATCCTTCATCGAATGGCAGTTGAAATTGATTAGTAGTGCCAATTTCAATCCGGATAGTTTCAGATATGTTAGTGTCTGTGAATAGTGAACTGGAGCAAGAGCCTCAACTGATTTTACTTCAATAATTACCCTATTCTCCACAACCAGATCAATTCGATATCCAACATCTTGTTTGACTTCCTTGTAAATAAATGGCATAGGAACCTGTTGTTTAACCTCTAAGCCTTTTTTTCGCAATTCATAAGCCAAAGCATTTTCATAAGCAGACTCGAGTAAGCCTGGCCCAACAGTTTTATGAAGTTCAATAACAGAACCAATTATCTCGTAGGATAGACTATTTTCTGTCATAGGGCACCTAATTTTCACGCAAAGTTCGCAAAGTAAAACGCAAAGTTTCGAAGAAGATTATAGCTTAAATGATCCGAAGACCATCAATAAATCCCCTATTAGTCTGAAATAAAGCGGAATGAGGTATTCGTCCGCTTTGTTTGAAAAGGTTGCCGTCAGCATGCCTTCACTGGTTTTGAGGGGTTGTGCATTGCACAATATCTGGGTTGCAAAGTCGATGTCTGAAAAGGGCACCATTTTGAAAACTGCCTCCTTGGCACACCAGCGAAGCATCAGATCCTTGTTGGAGCGTTGATCGTTGAATGTACAATCTTCCAGCTCTTTAGCCGACAAAAATTTGCCAGCCGCTTTTTCCACGTTTCTGGTGATCAATTCGATGTCAATGCCCGGTTGGAGCACAGGGTGGTAAAAGATGGTGACAAAGCCGGAGGAGTGGGAGATGGAGATATTGCCTGTAGAGTTGACAAGTTCAGGGTTGCCATTTTGGGTATAGACTATTCCTGCCTTTTCTCCTTTCATTGCCTGTAAGAGCAACCGCACAGCCAACCACTCTTTTTTCCGACCCTCATT
>CAZVTL010000151.1:0-9425 GCA_964630075.1 uncultured Tangfeifania sp. | reverse complement strand
TGAAATGTTTGAAATGTTTGAAATGTTTGAAATGTTTGAAATGTTTGAAATGTTATATCTATAAGAACCTTTTCAAACTACTTTTTTTCCCCTCTACCCTTTTTGAACAAATCCCATGAGTCGATCCACGGTATCATGCAACTGGGCTGGATCTTCCATCCCAATGGTCATAGCGTGAACCTTTTTGCATTGTACTACATATTCCAGGGAGTTCATACGTTCTTCCTCCTTTACCAGTCCGCCACCGCCAAAGATTTTCATCCCCAGCACCCCTTTCCCTTTGGCTCCTGCAATTTCCAGCAGTGAAAGAATTTTTTCGGGTTCTCCATCCATCCGGATCTTTTTGTTGTTGATTCTTGCCAGCACGATATCCGGCCATTCGTGGTTGACACCACTTTCGAGTGCCCCATAGTCGTGGGCCGAAAAACCTACTTTCCGGATCAGGCCTTTGATTTTTGCCTCGCTTAGTCCATCCATAAAGCGCTTCTTATCCTCTGTCCAGTTGGCTTTTGTCATGCAATGGAGCAGGACAATGTCGAGGTAATCAGTTTGAAGCTCCTGTCTAATCCGTTCTATAATTTGATCTACCGGCTGGAGTGGATGCCATTCCAGGTTTTCAGTCCAAATTTTCGTCATGACGGTTACCTTCTCTCTGGGGACCATCTTTAGTGCATCTTTTACAAAGGAATGGGAGCCATAGGTATCGGCGGTATCGAAGAAACGAATGCCCCTGTCCAGACCTGCCTGAACCAGCAGTTTGTATTTCTCCAGGCCAATCCGTGTTTGGTTGGAAGCGTGGTTCCATCCATTGGTTCCCATGCCCATAGCGAGCCGGGATACTTTCAGTCCGGTCTTGCCAAGATCTACCGTATCCACCATCACAGGGGATGCAGGGTGGGCCATCAGGGAGTTAATGGCTCCCGAGGCGACAATAGCTCCGGCTACACCGGTTCGAATGAAATGACGGCGGGTGAATTCAGTCATACGTAGTAGTTTAGTCCTCTAAAGTAAGCAATATTTATTTCAAACCAACGTTCGTGTAATCCACTGTTGTGTCATGGTATTGCTCGGCAATCTGGTCAAGCAGCCGGATTACCTCTTCCATCTCGTCTGCCCGGAGCAGCTTGATGCGAAGTTCCCTGAAATCCTGAAGGTTGGGAAAGTAACGCGCAAAATGGCGTCGCATCTCCAGTACGGCCCTTCGTGGATCATCTTTCCAGGTAACCGACTGGTTAAGTTGTTCTTTTACATTCACTACGACGAACGGTACTGTAGGCGGAGAAAGAAATTCTCCACTGTTCAGGTAATGTCTGATTTCATGGAATATCCACGGTCGCCCGATGGAGCCTCTGCCAATCATCAATCCATCCACCCCCGATTGATCCAGCAATGCTTTCGCTTTTTCCGGTCCTGATATGTCCCCATTGCCGATGATGGGGATCTTCATGCGCGGATTGTTCTTAACTGCCGCGATCAGACTCCAGTCGGCCTCTCCGGAATAGATTTGGCTCCTGGTCCTCCCATGGATGGCAAGTGCCTGGATGCCTGCATCCTGCAATCTTTCAGCCACCTCAACAATGGGCATGTCATCTTGGTCCCACCCCAAACGTGTTTTGGCCGTAACCGGAAGTTGAACTGCCTTCACCACCTCTTCTGCCATTTTTACCATTTTGGGGATATCCCGCAACAAGCCTGCACCTGCACCCTTCCCTGCAATCTTCTTCACAGGACAGCCAAAATTAAGGTCAATGAAGTCGGGTTTGGCTGCTTCTGCCACCTTGGCGGCCAGCACCATCGAGTCAATATTGGCGCCATAGATTTGAATCGCCAGGGGACGGTCGAAATCAAAAATGGTCATTTTTCGTTTGGTGCGGTCGACGTCGCGGATCAGAGCTTCTGAAGCGACAAACTCTGTGTACATTACATCCGCCCCATATTTTTTACACATGTAGCGGAACGACTTGTAAGTTACATCCTCCATGGGAGCCAGGAATAACGGAATATTTCCCAGGTCAAGTTTACCGATCTTCATGAAATTAATTCGACTATTGTTTAATTCGACAATTCGACGATTGGACAATTCGACAATTGGTTATTTCGGCGATTCGACAATTTAAGATTACAAAGATAGCTATTCAATGGGATTGCACTCTTTGAAACCAAAGAGGAAAAGATAACTTTGTGTCTGCAATGATCAGACAATCCTTTGCACTGACTCGAATAGTGGCAAAATAAAACTATAATTAATGAAATTTCTCCGACACGCAACGCCCTTTACCCAAATAATCTTTGCGATGATCATTTTGCTGATGGGGGGCATATTTGTCTCCCTGCTGGGCTTTATGGTTTGTTGGGTGTGGACTGGACTTAGCTTTGAGGAAATATCCCTCATGTTATCCAATTTTGACGATCCGGCCAACCTTGGATATTTAAAGTTCTTTCAAATACTGCAGTCATTGGGGATGTTTATCTTACCGCCCCTTATACTTGCCCATGCATTGAGTGACGATCCTTTTCATTTTTTGAAGCTCAGGAGAAAGCCTACCGGGATATTGTTGGGGTTGGTCGGTGCCCTGGTTTTGGTTGGCGGACCGCTCATCGAATGGACCTCGCTTCTCAACCAGCAATTGGTTTTGCCCTCCTGGATGAGTTCGGTAGAAAGCTGGATGCGTGCCTCGGAGGATCAGGCCAGTAAATTGACTGAAGCATTCCTGAACACAAAGAGTTTCGGAGGATTGCTGGGCAACCTTTTTATTGTAGCCGTGCTGCCAGCAATCGGTGAAGAGCTGCTTTTCAGGGGACTTTTACAAAAACTGATCCAAAGGATGACCGGCAGCGCCCACAGCGCCATCTGGATCACTGCCGTTTTGTTCAGTGCGCTTCACCTGCAATTTTTTGGTTTCCTGCCCCGGATGTTGCTTGGTGTTCTCTTTGGCTACCTGCTTGAGTGGACCGGTACCTTGTGGCTTCCTATCTTAGCCCATTTTGTCAACAACGCTGCAGGGGTGATCATCTTTTACATTACCGGGAAAGGGCTCGAACCGGAGCAAACAGATCTTCCGCTCTTCAACAATTCACTCTTCTTTTGGGCGTTGCTGAGTGGGGCGGTCATATGGTTTTTAATGAAATATCTTTATTCAATAAGACTTCAGGAAAAAGAAAGCGACTAATCCTTGCGGATTAGTCGCTGTGTAGCCTCACCGCGACTCGAACGCGAATCTAAAGTTTAGGAAACTTCCGTTCTATCCCTTGAACTATGAGGCCATTCCAGACCAAAAAACCCGCCTCTCAGTGGGTTTTTGGTCTATTTTGGGTATACCTTTAATTGTTCCTACGGAACCCTACAGGTACGTTTTTCAGTCGATAGGCTGCCTCTTCCAGCAGTTCGTTGGTTTTGGCAAAACAGATGCGGATCATTTGCATCTTGGTCTTCTCATGCTGAAAAGCAGAAAAGGGAATGGTTGCCACCTTGAAATCCCTTACCAACCTCATCACAAACTCTGTATCGGGCTCATCGGAGACTTTGCTGTAATCGAGCAGTTGATATATCGTAGATTTTGTGGGGATTAGTTCGAATTTACTTCCTGCCATCAACTCTATGAAATAATCTCTCTTGCTTTGGTAGAAAGCATTGATCTCCTTAAAATTTTGACCCTGTTTTAAAAATTCTGCCAGGGCATACTGAGCAGGAGTATTTACACTGAATCCTTGGTATTGCTGCGTCTTCCGGTATTCAGCCATCAGTTTTTCTGGTCCTGCAATGAAACCAATTCCCCATCCGTTGATGTTGAACATGGTTCCGAAAGAGGAGACTACCAGACTCTTGGCGGCCAGTTCAGGCACAGATGCAGCACTGATAAAAGGATGTCCGTCAAAGACAATATTGCCAAAAGTTTCATTGCTTAATATGACCAAACGCGTACCATTGGTCATGCGTTTGAGCTGGTCAAAATCTTCAGAACTAAAAATTTGCCCGATAGGATTCTGGGGATTGTTGATAACGATCATTTTGGTCTTGGTCGTTACGGTCTTTTTTACCTCATCCCAATCGATCCGGTATTCCGGATGTTTCAGGTTGATGTATATGGGACGTCCTCCGGTCATTTCAATTAACTGGGCATAAGAATCCTGGACGGGTTCAAATAGGATTACTTCATCACCCTCTTTTACAAAGGTGGTGATGGCGGTAGACATTGCCTGCAAAGGGCCGGCAGTGATGGTCAGGTCGGTTTCGGCTTGTAATTCTGTGTGGTTCTGCTTGTTGAATATAGAGACGATTTGCTCTCTCAGTGACCCGACCCCTTCAATTGGAGAGAAGTCGTTGTTCCCTGCACGCATGTATTTGTCAACAAGGTTGATCAATTCATCCGGACATGGAAGACCCGACATCGGATCAACAAGGTTTGTGGCCTTGTACTCCTCTGCTAGCTCCATCATCGAAACGAAGATGTTCTTCTTCGTATTTGGAAGTTTTGTTACGGTCATACTGAATTAATATCCTGCAAAAGTACTGAAAAAAATGTGAATGGCAATTGTCCGACTAAAAATAGAAAGGGTACATTTTTATTGATTTTTGAAAGTAAAAATCGAATTCAAAATAAAAATATTATTGTATATATTATTCATTATAAATAATATATATCAATTTAAATAAATAAATACTTACTTTATAATTGGATTTTATGGAATGTGCTATGAAAATATTTCGCGCAGAACTTCCAACGATTTTAAATGAAGACGAATGCCCAGATGCATGGAATAATAGTCTATCACTTTTTGTAGACAAGCGTTACGCTGGGGAGCGGAAAGGACAATTTGC
Organism: uncultured Tangfeifania sp.; assembly: GCA_964630075.1. Classification (GTDB taxonomy): domain Bacteria; phylum Bacteroidota; class Bacteroidia; order Bacteroidales; family Prolixibacteraceae; genus CAINVV01. Next base: position 4,606 of record CAZVTL010000151.1, on the reverse strand, counting down.
TCAACTCTATCGAAAGAACAACCCATGATTTCGGAAAAGATCCTGCTCTCTGCCAACTCAAGGTAGTTGGAATGTAGCGGGATACTTGCTCCAAAACTTCCCGCTATCAAGTCAAAATAAGGATTTTTAAGGGTGTAATTGTTGGTAGGGGCAAAACCCATGTACCTGCTCAAATGAAACAGAAAGAGCAGGTGAAAATTGGCAGCTCCATTTTGAAGCAGGTCGAGCAGTTGGAATGAATGACTTAAGAATTGAAAAAGTTCTTCCCTGGACTCTTCTTCCTTCAATACTTTGTGAAGCAATTCTCCCAGAAATATGGCTTGTGAATATTTTACAACATCGTATGGTACAGACTGATAAGGGTATTTTATGCGTATTTCGCGGGCTCGCTGAAGCTCTCGGCCTTGTCTGTAGTCTACCTCCAATTCAAGCAGAAAGAGCGGTTGCAACAAATTGGCTTTGCTGGAGGATTTCTTTGCGTGAATTCCTTGCATCACAAAAGTACATCTGCCAAAAGCCTCCGTATAGATGGTGACAATCTTACCGGAATCTCCGTATTTTAAACCGTGTAAAACGATCCCTTCTGTTTTATAGAACATAGATGCAGTCTTTTAATCGTCTTATAGAGCCCGGCCAGAAGTCAGCTTCAATTTTCATGATGCGCATTGTAAGGGAGTTTCCTGCAAGTTTTTCAATCTAATGAATGACCAGCAATTTAATAATTTTGGAACGTTTTTGGTTCGGTGAGCTACAGAAGATGAGGTATACACCTGTTGAGACCCTTGTCCCTTTCGAGTTTAAGCCATTCCAGACTGCCCTTCCCCCCAATGAGGTGGTTTTATAAAGGAGGTTACCCCCAATATCCGTAATTCTCACATCGGTATTGTCGGTCAGGCCATCGATGGTGACGACGCCATGAAATGTTTCCCGAAGAGGATTTGGCCAAACATAGGCATTGCTAAAATTGTTGGCTCCCTCAGTTGCTTCGCCTTTGTAGGAGACCAATCCCTTGTTTGTAGCAATGAATAGCTCTCCGCTTCCAGGGGATATAGCCAGCGACAAGATATGGCTTGAAAGCAAAGGTGAGTTTGAACTATCAAAATGTTTTAGAAGGTGATTTCCTCCTTCATCGAAAAGAAATAATCCTGAATTTGCGGTCCCAAACCACTTACGGTTCCCACCGTCAATGGCAATTGATGTAACGCGTTCCTTCTCCAAAATTGGTTTAAAAATTCCCTCTCCATCCTCCAGGGAGGGTTGTCTTCCATAAAAGAGCTCCGGATCAAATACGTTGTCAGGATTGTTGTAGACTACAACTCCAGATCCAGTACCTACCCACAATTGGTTGTAATGGTCTTCCGCGATGGAAGAAATATTGCTAAATTGGGATATCAAGGTCGAGGACCCATTGCTGAACAGACTTTGCACGATAATCTTTCGGTACTGATCATCAGAGATATTATCTGGGTTGCCCTTTGACCTGTATGCAAATAATCCCTCCCCTGGAAGAACAACCCAATGGATGTTTGTTGAAGAAATTAGTATTTCACCGGTTGGACTGGAGGTATAATCCATTCCTGGATAAGGTAATTGGATGAAATTTCCCTTGGCGGAACAACTTCCCAGCCGAACTTTCCCGGTAGGATTGGTATACCAAAGATTGTTTTGTCCATCCAATGCCACACCATTGACAACACAGGATCCGCCGATCGCACCAAGTCCGGAGTTTTGCTCGTTGTAATGTTCTGCAACCCTGTATTTTTTAAAATAGAGTAATCCAGAACCAGCCGTGGAGGCCCAATACTCATCGGGGTTAATTTTGCTAAAGGAAAAGGATGTGAAAGGCTGGATTGATTTGAGACCTGGATCCTCATCAGATGTAAAATTTTGCCAAATGCCTTCCTGATAAATGGAATAGGCAGCCTCAGAACCTCCATATGCATCGATATGGGCGGTAGCCGCAAAGATATCTCCGGCAGCTGGCTTTAGGGCTGTAACGATATCACCGGCGGGAGCATTGGGAAGAAAGTGGTCGAAGGCAGCAGCCAATGACCGGCAAGTCAATCCGTAGTTATAATCCCCAATCCACAAAACTCCTTTTCCATCTGTCAAAGCATCCCTGGGATCAATTGGTTTTGCACCGCTCAAGGCATGATAATTGTCGATCCTGCTGTTTCCGGATTTGTTTACCAACCATATTTCTCCCATCGTTATCACCGTCATTCCCGAGGGTGAAGACCTGATACTCCGGATCTTCTGAATTTCAGGGAGCAAGTTTTGCCAGGTGGTTCCATTCCATCCAAGTAGTTGGTCCTGACTCTGGTGGTGAACAACAAGCTTTCCGTCAAAATTGGCGAAAGTCGAGTATTTTGAGTTTGGCTGCGGCAAGGATAACTCCCGCTTCCAATTCCGGTAGTCCTGTAGATTTATATTTTGCCGGTCGGCCATAAAAATCCCGGCGTTTGAGGCAACTATCCACTTGCCACCGATCGCGGCCAGATCATTAGCCCCTATTAATTCATTGCCTGTGCCAAAATACCAGGTCTCTGCCACCTCTCTTTTTCCCAAATCTACCTTAACAATCCCGAAAGCACAGCACAGATAGGCATAGGCTCCTTCACAAACAATCCTGTTGATTGTTTTATCCTGTAGCCCTGATTTTTGGAAAATATCCGGAAAGTTAATCAACTGACCGTTCCTTAGAAGGTCAAGATTTCCGCTTTTATAGCCAATGAGCAGGTAATCGGAGGTTTGTGAATAGGCAATGGCTGTAATTCCAACTTCCGACAATCCTTCGGTTTTTGTCATTGTTGTGAGCTGGTTTGCTGACTTATTTAGCAATAGAATACCATGGGAAGTTGCAGCTACAACAGATTCAGCTGTTTCTGAAACACATATGACAGGATGATAAGATATATGGGCTCTCCACTCACCTATCCGGCCCTGGCTGGACACCAATTCCGGCATCAAAAACAGGAGGAGGAGAAGCGGTCTCATGGATGCATGGTGGGAGGTGGGTAGGCTTCGGTCAGGAATTTGACAAGCTTTGCAACAGCCCGTCCGCGGTGACTCATGCTGTTTTTCAGCTTGGCATCCATTTCAGCGAAAGATTGGGTATATCCTTCCGGACTAAAGACAGGATCGTAACCAAATCCTTCCGAACCTTGCCTTTGTGATAAAATTTCTCCATCCACCCTTCCTTCAAAAAGGTACTCTTTGCCTTCCAGGATCAGGGAGATCACACAACGGAAACAGGCTTTTCTGTTGGTTTTCCCATCCATTTCAGCAAGCAGTTTTGAGACATTTTCCTCCGAGTTTCTTCCTTCTCCGGCATACCGGGCAGATCGCACGCCTGGTTCATTGTTGAGGGCCATGACTTCTAGTCCTGAATCATCAGAAAAGCAGTCGGCCTGGAAATGGTCCCAGATGTAGAATGATTTTTGAGAGGCATTTGCTTCGAGGGTATCTCCCGTTTCAGGTATCTCATCGTAACAGGAGATGTCATTTAGACTTAAGAGTTTGAACTCTCCTTTCAGAATTTCACCAAGTTCTCTTAGTTTGTGTGAATTGTTGGTGGCAAAAACCAATTGGTGCATCATATGGCTATAGGATAGTTTTGGCGATTTGCCGGGTATTGTCAGTAATTCCGTAGGTGTAGATGTGAAGACAAGGAACATTGTTGGCGATCAGGTCTTTGGCCTGAAATATGGCCCATTCAGTACCAACCTGCCTTGCCTCCTCGTTGGTTTTGCATTTTCTGACCTCAGCGGCAAATGCTTCCGGAATATCAATGCTGAATATTTTTGGAAGCATGGTAATCTGGTTCATCAATGCCAAAGGTTTGATGCCAGGAATGATGGGTACAGTGATGCCGGCAGTCCTGCATCGTTCTACAAAGTCGTAGTATTTTTTGTTGTCAAAAAACATTTGGGTCACAATGTACTGAGCTCCGGCATCTACTTTTTGCTTCAGATAAAACAGATCCATTTCCGGATTGGAAGCTTCTGCATGTTTTTCGGGATAACCGGCAACACCGATGCAGAAGTCGAGCGCACTCTTGTTTTTCAGCTCCGGGTCAAGGTATTTGCCCTCCCTCAAATGAACCAACTGATCTACCAGTTCGTTGGCATGGGCGTGGCCATTTTTTTCCGGTGTAAAATAGTTCTCAGATTTTAATCCATCACCTCGCAGGGCCAGAACATTTTTTATTCCCAAAAAATTAAGGTCAATCAGCATATTTTCTGTCTCTTCCCTTGTGAAACCACCGCATACCACATGGGGTACTACCGGAATCCCATATTTGTGCTGGATGGAAGCTGCAATGGCAACGGTTCCGGGACGTTTGCGGACTATTTTCTTCTCCAGCAGACCATTTTCCAATGGACGAAACTCAATCTCATCGCGATGGGTAGTTAAATTGATGTAACGGGGTTTGTATTCAATCAACTCATCGATGGTCTCGTACAGTTTGGATGCATTTTGGCCTTTCAGAGGAGGCAATAACTCGAAGGAGAAGATTGTTTTTTTTGCTGTGGCAATGATATCAATGACTTTCACTCGTAAATATATTAATTAAATTATTGTATATCAGTAAGTACTCATGGAA
>CAZVTL010000150.1:0-9540 GCA_964630075.1 uncultured Tangfeifania sp. | reverse complement strand
TTTTGACTACCGGATGAAAGAGGAAGTGTTCAACGATGGTTACCAGTCTGTACCGGTCAACTGGGGCATCAGTTCACCCCGCAAAAAAGCATTTTTCGACAAGCTGGAAGAGATTACCGGGGGATTGAAGTAGTCATTGAGACTTGAGCTGTGAACAATCAGCCCAATCACGGTCTTACCAAAACAACCATCAGGTCATTCACATTGGTCCCGGTAGGACCTGTGAGGATTAAATCACCGCTGGCTTCAAGTGCGTGGTAGGAATCGTTGTTGGCCAGACTTTCCTCTGGCACAATGGACCTGGCGCGCATTCTGGCCATGGATTGGCCATCCACCATTCCTCCTGCCGCCTCTGTCGGACCATCGGTGCCATCCGAACCAACGGAGAAAACGACTACATTTTCGACGCCTTCAATTCCCAATGCTGCGGCCAAGGCGACCTCCTGGTTTCTGCCCCCCTTGCCATTTCCTGTCAAACGCACGATGGTCTCTCCCCCGGCAATAAGGGCACATGGGGGTTTTGGCATTGGACTGTTTACCTCTCCCGCTTTAATTTCCTTCACCTTAGCTGCCAGGAAACGCCCCATCTCCTTCGCTTCACAATCAATCGTAGCAGATAGAATGACAGGGGAATAGCCCAATTGCTGTGCACTATTGGCAGCTGCCTCACACAGGGCCGTTACGCTTCCGGTAACTACCGTTTCACAATTGTCTACAATTTTGGGAGTCTCTTTTCCAAGGGCTTCGATCAGGTGATTTTCGAGCCGGATATTGTATTTTTTGAGAATGTTGAAGGCTTCGGCACAGGTTGTACTATCAGGATAAGCCGGTCCGGAAGCGATGGTATCCAGTTGATCCCCTACTACATCCGATAAAACAATGGCAAAGATGCGCGCTCCACCACATTGCAGGGCAAAACGTCCGCCCTTCACTGCAGACAAATGTTTGCGGATGGTATTTATTTCAATGATATCTGCACCACTGCCAAGCAACTGATTGGTGATTTCCATCGTATCTGCCAGGGATACTCCCTCCAATGGCTTTTCAAAAAGGGCGGAACCACCACCTGAAACCAGAAAGACCACCTGATCATCCGGGTTTAAACCCGAAACCAGCTCCAATACTTTGGTAGCACCCAAAATGGAATTCTCATCCGGAATTGGATGACCGGCCTCAATGATCTCGCATCCTTCGATTGGCCCCCTGGAATGTCCGTACTTGGTAACGACCACACCACCTTTTATTTTGGACCCAAGGATTTCGCTGGCAGCCTTGGCCATATTCCAGGCTGCTTTTCCAATAGCAACCAAGGTTACCTCCTGGTTGAGATCCTTCTGCTTCAAAGCGGTTATGACAGCAGCTTCAGGCAAAACAGCCTGGATACTTTCCTCAATGATGGTCATTGCGTCTTCTCTGACTGCTTTCATCATAACGATTTAGTTATTAGCACGATTCGATGCAAAATCAGAACTGCCCAAGCCAAAATTCCCTTCTTTATGAATAACTATTTCGATTTGCATTTCCATTGAATAAAGCCCTCGAATAACCGTCAATTTTAACCATTTTTTCCTAAACTTCATCATTAAATTCTGCACCGCACACAGTACATTGTAACTTTACTATGAAAATCTTGCTTGCAGCGGTAACCTAATTTTAATACTTTTACAGAACAACAGGATATAGAATCGCCTGGGCATTAAAAAACAAATTGAAAAAGGTCGAATTGCCGCAATGAGCCAACCAGTGGACATGGAATTACAAGTTATTCAAAATAAAATATACGGAATACGTGGACAGCGAGTGATGCTTGATTTTGATTTGGCAGAACTTTACGGCACTGAAACAAAAAGGCTCAAAGAGGCCGTACGTCGTAATATGGAACGATTTGAGGGAAATGATTTTATGTTTCAATTAACTAAGGATGAAATTGGAATGCTTTCAAGGACGCAATTTGCGACCTTGAACACAACCAGAGGTTACAATATTAAGTATCCCCCTTTTGCTTTCACAGAGCTTGGCGTAGCAATGCTTAGTAGTGTATTGAATTCAAAAACTGCAATAGAAATCAACAGAGGTATTATGCGTATTTTTGCTTCAATACGTCAGTCGCTGGTTGCAAATCCCAATACTAGTTTGGCTGAACTTCAAACAGAGATGAAACAATTAAAAGCCTACATCGAAGAGGTTTTTACTGACTATAATGATATTAACGAAGATACCCGTTTGCAAATTGAATTGATCAATCAATCCCTTGCTGAACTGCATATCGACAAAAAACAAAATTTAAAACCAAAGAATAAAATAGGATATTTGGCTAATAAAAATAATGACGAATAAGAAGAATAAATAGAGATAAACAACATATTTTAAAATTCTAAAATAGCATTTTGCTATTGTTCGCGCCCCCCGAAACCTGAGAAATTTCTTTTAGCGAACACAGTGTCAGATTCAATAAGCGAATGCTTACGCCACGGCGTGAGCTTTTGACTTATCGACACTGTGTAGGCTTCTCAGGGCCTCGGGGGCGGGTAAGGCTGGGTTCACGCTTTTTTTGTGGATTCAGGTTTGGGACAATCCGGCAAATGCGGATTTACCTAACCCTAACCAATGAGCAACCCGACCTCTTTCCAAACCATCCTGAACAAATACCGCAAATTTGCCTTTTCTGAACATGACAAAGGCGAACGGTTCGAACGCCTGATGCAGGCCTATCTGCAAACCGATCCGAAATATGCCTATCGATTCAAACATGTTTGGTTGTGGAAGGAGTTTCCCGGCAAATTGGATTTGGGTGGAGGCGATACCGGAATCGATCTGGTGGCGCTGACACACGAGGGTGATTATTGGGCAGTTCAATGTAAATGTTACCAGGAGAGTTCACTCATTGACAAACCCGCGGTGGATAGTTTCCTTTCCACCTCCAGCCGGGAGTTTAAAAACGAACAATTCAAAACCGTCAGTTTCGCGCAACGGCTGTGGATTTCGACCACCAACAAATGGGGACCCAATGCGACGGAGGCAATCAAGAATCAGAATCCGCCTGTCGTTCGGTTGGGTCTGTACGACCTGATGGAAGCGCCTGTTGATTGGGGAAAATTAGAACATGGAATCCATGGCGAGCAATCCCGCATCGGAGACCGCGACTTAAAACCACACCAAAAGGAAGCCCTAAGCAAAACACACGAACATTTTAAAACAGAGAGCCGCGGAAAACTCATCATGGCTTGCGGAACCGGTAAAACCTTCAATTCACTTCGCATTGCCGAAAAGGAAACCGATGGGAAAGGGCTGGTGCTGTTTCTGGTTCCGAGCATTGCCTTGCTGGGACAGACTTTGCGCGAATGGACCACTTACGCCAAAGAGCCCATCAATGCAGTTTGCATTTGTTCCGATCCGGAAGTTTCCAAAAATAAGATCAGAAATGACGATAGCGATAGTTTCAGCGTGGTTGATTTGTCTTTGCCAGCATCTACCAATGTAAAAGAGATCCTTCATCAGTTCAGGCAATTCAAACACAAAGGAAATGCCGGAATGACCGTGGTTTTTTCGACCTACCAATCCATTGAGGTCATTGCCCAGGTGCAAAAGGTAGAGACGCACGGCCGTGCGTCTGGTAATTCACCCAGTCTTGCCTCTGATAATTCATCCGACAATACTTCATTAGCCATATTTGACCTGATCATTTGCGATGAAGCGCACCGTACCACCGGCGTTTCATTGGCCGGCGAAGATGAATCGGCCTTTACCAAAGTCCATGACAACGATTTCATCAAAGCAAAAAAACGGTTGTACATGACGGCTACGCCACGACTGTACAGCGATGACATCAAAAGCAAGGCGGCACAGGCGGATGCCATCCTGTGTTCGATGGACGATCCTAAATTATACGGTGAAGAGATTTACCGCATTGGTTTTGGCGAAGCGGTTGACAAAGATTTGTTGACCGATTACAAAGTATTGATCCTTACCCTCAGCGACAAAGACGTTCCTCCTGCAGTGCAAAAAATGATTGCAGACAAGGAGAGCGAGATCAATACCGACGATGCATCCAAATTGATTGGTTGTATCAATGCACTCTCCAAGCAAATTTTAGGCGACCAGGGCATTATCAAGGAGAGTGACCCTGAACCCATGCGCAGGGCGGTTGCCTTTTGCCAAAGCATTGCCGTTTCACGAAAAATAACAGCCACTTTCAACACGGCTACCGATGCTTACATCAGTTCACTGCCTGCCGAAAAGAAGGAACAAATGGTTTCGGTAGATTCGAAGCACATCGACGGGACCATGTCGGCTCCCCAACGCGATGAACTTTTGGGTTGGTTAAAAGCCGAACCTGGGGAAAATGAATGTCGGGTACTCACGAATGTGCGCTGCCTGAGCGAAGGGGTGGATGTTCCAACCCTGGATGCCGTATTGTTCCTGTCTGCCCGAAACTCACAGGTCGATGTGGTGCAGTCGGTTGGCCGTGTTATGCGGAAAGCCCCTGGTAAGAAATATGGTTATATTATTATTCCGGTAGTGGTTCCTTCGGATGTGGATGCGGCAAGCGCACTGGACGACAATGAGCGCTTCAAAGTTGTCTGGACCGTGCTGAATGCCTTGCGGGCGCACGACGACCGCTTCAATGCAACAGTCAACAAAATTGAACTCAACAAATCCATCCCTAAAAGCATATTGGTGGGCGGTACCGCCTATTCGTTTGATGAGGACGGTCTTCCGGTGGCGAACGACCCTGAAATCCCCTATGGTACCAACAAGGATATCAGCCGGCAATTGGCCCTCCAATTCGAACAGCTGCAAAACGTGGTGTTTGCCCGAATGGTATTGAAAGTGGGCGACCGCAGGTATTGGGAGCAATGGGCCAAAAGTGTGGCCGAAATTGCCGAACGGCAATTGGAACGCATCACCCGGCTGATTCAGGACTCCGGAAAACACCAGCTGGCATTCGATCAATTTCTGGGCGGACTGCAAAGCAACATTAACCCAGGTATTACCCAACAGGAGGCCGTCGAGATGCTTTCGCAGCACATCATTACCAAACCGGTGTTTGAGGCCCTGTTCGAAGGCTATTCGTTTGTGAAAAACAATCCCATTTCGGTTTCCATGCAAACCATGCTGGATCTGCTGGAAGACCAGTCGTTTGACAAAGATGCCGCCACCCTGGAAAAATTCTATGAATCAGTAAAAATGCGCGCCAGCGGTATCGACAATGCCGAAGGCAAGCAACGGATCATCATTGAATTGTACGACAAGTTCTTCAAGACCGCCTTCCCGAAAATGGTGGAGAGGCTGGGCATTGTTTATACCCCGGTTGAAGTGGTTGATTTCATCATCCATTCGGTGGAAGATGTGCTGCAAAAGGAGTTTGGTCGCAGCCTTTCGGACGAAAACATACATATTCTTGATCCCTTTACCGGAACCGGAACATTTATTACCCGTTTGCTGCAAAACGGATTGATCAAAAAGGAAGATTTGCTCCGCAAATACCAACACGAAATACACGCCAACGAAATCGTATTGCTGGCCTATTACATTGCAGCCGTCAACATCGAAAATGCCTTTCATGATTTGGTGGCAACCCAACCGGTAGAGACGTTGCATGCAACGTCTCTACAACCACAACCAACCATCTATCTACCCTTCAACGGCATCTGCCTCACCGATACCTTTCAACTGGGCGAATCCGATGGCAGCGACAAAATGTTTTCAGAAATGTTCCCGCAGAATTCAGATCGTGTGGTGGCTCAGATGAAAACACATTTGCAGGTAATTATTGGAAATCCACCATATTCAGTAGGTCAAAAATCAGCAAATGATAATGCACAGAATCAGAGCTATATAAAATTAGACAGTCGCATTGCCTCCACTTATGCTTCTATGACAGATGCAACAAATAAAAACTCATTGTACGATTCATACATCAAAGCATTTAGATGGAGCACTGATCGTTTAGATAAAAATGGAGGCATTGTTTGCTTTGTTTCCAATGGTGCATGGCTTGAAGGTAATAGCGCAGACGGTTTCAGGAAATGTTTGGAGAAAGAATTCACGTCCATTTATGTTTTCAATTTAAGAGGTAATGCAAGAACTCAAGGTGAATTAAGGCGAAAAGAAGCTGGAAACGTTTTTGGAGGTGGTTCTCGAACTCCTATTGCCATTACTTTATTAGTAAAAAATCCATATGTTAAAGTACAAAAGGCCACCATTCATTACCACGATATTGGTGATTACCTGAACCGTGAAGAAAAACTAGAGAAAGTAAAAAAATTAGCAAATGTTTCAAATGAAGAAATGAATTGGAAGACGCTTTTGCCCAACGAACAAGGTGATTGGATTTGTCAAAGAAATAACTTATTTGATACATTTTTTGAACTGACTCCTGATCAAAAATATAACGTAAAAAGCGAAACATTTTTTGTGATAAACTCCAATGGTTTACAGAGTAATAGGGATAATTGGGTTTATAACTATTCTATTGAAAAATTGAAACAAAACATCTTGAGTCATATTAATTTTTACAATGAACAAGTAGAAGAGTTCAAAAATGAGAAAGGTAAAAATCCACAATTAATATCTGGAGATTTTAAAGATAATAATCCAATAAAAATAAGTTGGTCGAGTAGCTTAGTTTCAAATTTAGAACGATTCATTAAAGCAAAATTTGAGGATGATAAAATATGTGATGCTATGTATAGGCCATTTACTAAGCAAAAGTTGTATTTTGGAGATAAGATGATACACAGAAGGGGTCAGTTTAAAGAATTCTTTCCAAATAATAAATTCGAAAATAAGGTAATTTGTTTTGGTAATTCAAATAGTCCTTCAGCACTAATAACGAATGGTTATGGAGATTCAAATTTTTCAGGATACATGCAATGCTTCCCCCTCTATTACTACGAAGAACGCCCCATTCAAAGCCGCACTTTGTTTGATGAAGGTGGCGATAGCGAATACATCCGGCGGGATGGAGTGAGCGATTTTATTCTGGAACGCTCAAAAAAACAATACGGCAAGAATGTAACAAAAGAAGACATCTTCTATTATGTGTATGGTTTTTTGCATAGCCCGGAATACCGCGAGAAATTTGCCAACGATTTAAAGAAGATGTTGCCCCGCTTGCCTTTGGTGGAAGATGTGAGGGATTTCTGGGCCTTCAGCAAAGCCGGAAGAAGATTGGCAGAACTGCATATCCATTACGAAAATGTACCGCCATATCATACCCTTCAGGTTTCCGAAAACCTGAAGGGTTTTGACGATTACCGAGTCGAAAAAATGCGTTTCCCCCGCAAAGATCAAAAGGATACGATCGTCTACAACAGCAAAATTACCGTTTCAAATATTCCGGCAAAAGCCTACGAATATGTGGTGAACGGCAAATCTGCCATCGAATGGATCATGGAACGCTACCAGATTACTGTCCACAAGGAAAGCGGTATCCGCAACGATCCCAACGATTGGGCGGCCGAAGTTGGTAAACCAAGGTATATTTTGGATTTGCTGCTGAGCATTGTCAATGTCAGTGTGCAAACGGTTGAAATTGTGGAAGGGTTGCCAAAGGTAGATTTTGAAATAATTTCCACGTAATATTGTTGGAAACCAATACCTCGGCTAAAGCCGTATGAAGAGGCTTTTACTTGAAATGACAGTTTTTACAAGAACAGTTTTGCCATGAACAGTATAGACAATGATTAATTTCTTAAACACGATACTTCTGGCGTTTATACCATATTTCAAAATGTCAGATTTAGTAGAAATCCGGATGGATTCGGCACTATTTTCCAACGAGAATAGGACATCGTATAATCCGATTAAAAAATTTTCGGCAGTTAAAGGAGCTTTGTAAATATTGGAAATGTGATCAATTACCTGATAAATATCGTTTTGTGCCGCCTTTGTAATACGAACAGCATACCTCTTCATCGGGTGTATTTGTTATCGAATTTACGATCATATTTTTCTCCTAATCTGTCAAATGCCAGCTTGGCTGAATCATTCGCAGATAGGCTTTCAATATCCATTCCATTGTCATCAGTTGGATAAGGGTCAGGTTCAACAAACCGAACCACATCAGGATGGCGGCGAAGTTCAGTAATTAATTTCAGGCCAACCGCCGTGTTGGTCTCAATTTGAACGGTAACAGTCATCTTGTTAATGAATTAATATGAAGAGGCATTACAAATATACAACCATTTCTTTTAATGTAGTTGGGTAGTTGAAATTGCCAAACAAGTTTCCTTCAGAATCAGATGAAATGCCCCTAACCAATATTTCGGTCAATGCCACTTCTGGAGATAGTAAGATACTTTTCAAAGATTTCAGGGTAACCACTCAAGCCATTTTCGTATTAATGTATTGGAAGCGACCTTCAGCCACCTGTCTTCACATAGACTACATGCAATTATTGCTGAACCCTAATTTTTAACAAGATTGATCATGAACCGAAATTTTGGCTGCAAATACGAAGAGTTGCCCGTTTTGTGCGGGTTTTGTGCCACTAGCCTGGCGCGCGACCTTGATGATTTCACTGCCTATTCCCCGGTGTTCGATGAATCCTACCTTACCGCCTTTAAAGCCAGGATTGAGGCCATTTTAAAACTGGACCAGCCCCAATCGGAAACTGTCGGACTGAAAGTGATGACCGGGCAGATGTACCAAAGGCTGGATGAGCTGATAACCCTGGTGAACTACCTGTCGGGTTATCTCCAACTGGCGGGGGAAGAGGTGCCACTCTCTGCCGGTGATTTTGGTTTGGTACAACTGCGCAAAAGTGCCCGGTCGCGCAACGTGGAAAGCGTGCTGATGCTATTGCACATGGTAGAAGCCAACATCAACAAATACAAAATAGCCTTGATGGCCAAAGGATGGTCAGAGGAGCCAATGACCAGGCTTGCCGATATATGGAAACTGCTGAACGAAGACAAAGACCAGCGGTACACAGTGGTATCGAACCGGGCAGCCCTCGTACAATACAAACAGGGATTGCTGCAAGAACTCTATCGGCAGCTTTCTGAGATCTGTAGCATTGGGAAAATCCTTTACCGGCAAACCGACCCTGCAAAACTGAATGACTACACCTTTTCCAGGATGATGGACCAAATCAGGCGCCATACAAAGCAGGAGACAGTAAAACCCTGAAATTGCCCCGCCTGCATGCATTTATCCCCATTACCCACCTAGCTCTCAAAATCAGTTTACACAATCTAATTTACACTCTCCACGATCTTCTTATACTACCTTTACACTCTCCCCGCATCGTTACTTTGTATGGCAGAATTGCTACTTAAAGATCCCGCATGATTACTAAGCTCCGCCGCCTGGTTATATAGTTTCCCCGCCTCGTTACTTTGTATCACAGAATTGATACTCATGGATCCCGCATGGTTACTTTGACAGGCCGCCTTCCTACCAAGCTTCCCCGCATGGTTACTTTGTTTGCCTGAATTGCTACTTAGTTATCCCGCATGGTTACTTTGCCTGACCGATATTAAATTGAAAAGGATGAAACCGGGCGGCTCCATCCTTTTACTAAAACTAACCAAA
>CAZVTL010000149.1:0-9569 GCA_964630075.1 uncultured Tangfeifania sp. | reverse complement strand
TTTGCATGACAACCAACGATAACTGGGGATTCCACAACGACAACAACTGGAAAACGCCTAATGAAGTCATTACAATTTTTGTGGATGCCGTCTCAAATGGAGGAAATTTATTGCTCGATATGGGACCAAAAGAGGATGGTACTATTCCAGCCGAACAAATCAGGGTACTGAAGGAACTGGGCGCATGGAACAAGAAGCATGGAGAGGCGATATTCAACACGGTTGCCGGACTTCCGCAAGGCCATTTTTATGGTCCAACCACCCTGTCAAAAGACGCTACTTTGCTTTCTCTTTTTCTGCATGGCAAGGTTTCGGGTGAAATTATGCTGAAGGGACTTGTCAGCAAGATTGAGAACATCACGGTAGTAGGAAAGGGAACTCCGCTCTTGCACAAAGTAGTTGGGAAGATTTCCTGGAGTCCTGTTCCGGGGTTGGTTTACATAGCGCTTCCAGAAGACCTTTCGGATCCGTATGTGACCGTTTTAAAGGTAAAATTGGAAAAACCCATCCAACTATATCGTGGACAGGGAGGATTAAATTAGTTTCACTTCACCGGTTGGGTATATAACTCCAACAAGCTTTTTAACCGCATTGGTTCTATCGGTTTTGTGATATAGTCGTTGCAGCCAGCTGCGATTGCCTTCTCCCTGTCGCCTACCATGGAATAGGCAGTTTGTGCGAGAATGACCACCTCCTTGTTAAATGTCCGGATCTGTCGGGTAGCCTCCAGTCCGTCCATCAAGGGAAGCTTAAGATCCATCAGGATCACTTTTATATCCTGATTTTTACGGAACAATTCAACCGCTTCTGTCCCAGAATTGGCTTTGTAGATCTCCTCGCACAATTTTTTGGTAATGATCTCCAGGTAATTCATGGAGACATCATCATCTTCTACCAAGAGAATTTTTAATTTTGAGGACATTGATTTCTGTTCAATCGAAGGAACCAATTCCTGGGCAGACGGCTCCGGAGGATTAACCTTTTGTTTGGGTAATGTAAAATAGAAGACGGCTCCTTTCCCCGGTTCGCTCTCCACCCAAATTTTACCCCCCAGAATCTCCACGTATGCCTTGGAAATGGAGAGTCCCAAACCCGCCCCTTCATAGGGCCGGCTCAGCGATTCGCTTGCCTGCCTGAACCTGTCGAAGATAATGGATTGGTGGGCAGGATCAATCCCTGCGCCGCTATCCTTTACAAAGAACCTGTAATGGCTTTCCTGCTTCTCACATCCGAATTCGATGGTTCCCTCTTTGGTAAATTTTATGGCATTCTTGACAAGATTCTCCAACACAGAATCCAGTTTTTGTACATCGGTTTCAATCAACGATTCATGGGGCATTAAATCACAAGTGCAGATTAACCTGAGCCCCTTCATTTTTGCCTCCTGGTTGAAAAAATCCAGTAGATGGTCAAATTTCTTCCGAATGTCAAAAGATGAGCAAATTATTTTCACCTCATGGGATTCAATCCTTGATATATCAATCAGGTTGTTCATCAGGTTGAGCATTCTGTGACCGCTTTCTGTGATGATCTTGATGTAAAACTGCTGTTCGGCACCGGAAAGATTTGGTTCCTTGAGCAGCTCGGTGAATCCCAAAATTCCATTCATGGGTGTTCGGATTTCGTGGCTCATGTTGGCCAGAAATGCCGATTTCAACCGGTCGCTCTCCTCTGCCTTTTCCTTGGATTTCACCAGATCGTCGAGCAGTTGCTTCTTATCCGTAATATCTTCGTTGATAATGATATAATTCATGATCAGTCCATCTTCTGAAGTGAGTGGAAAGGCCGTAATATTCTCCCAGAAGATGGTACCATCCTTCTTCCTGTTTTTAAATTCCGAGAGCCACAGTTTACCTTCCTGCAGGGTCTCCCACATTTTGGAATAGGACCATGCGGTATGGTGCTTCTGGTTAAATATCATTGGAATACGACCAATGATTTCCCTGGAGCTATATTGGGTAAATCTTGAAAATTCGGCATTGACATATTCAATTTTACCGCTCCTGTCTGTTATAATGATCATCAAAGGGCTCTGCTCTACCACTGTACTCAGGGTCTTGATCTGCTCTTCATACTTCTTCCGTTCTGTAATGTCTTCCTTGACAGCTATATAGCGAATGATATGGCCATTCTCATCCCGTACGGGTGAGATGGAAGCGGATTCGTAGTAGAGCTCCCCATTCTTCTTCACATTGAGAAACTCACCATGCCACTCCTTTCCGGAGGTAATCGAATTCCACATCTCCTGGTATTCCTCATTGGTTTTGGTGTCTGATTTCAATATCCTGGGGTTTTTACCCATCGCTTCCTCGAGGCTATACCCAGTGGTTTTTTCAAACTTGGGGTTCACATACTCAATATTCCCTTGTACATCCGTAATGACAATGGAAACAGGACTTTGCTCCAGAATGCTGGAAAATGTCTGGATTTGTTCTTCATCTGTCTTGCGCTTCGAGATATCCCTGATTATACTTTCAGATCCCTCCAATTCTCCATTTATGTAGATATACTGAACATTCATGGATATCCAGAACTTGCTGCCATCCTTCTTTTTGGCCAGGACGATATAATCCACCAATTGTTTCTTGCTTCTGAGCTCAGCCAGCATCTTCATCCGCTCCTCCTGATTGGCATAGAATTCAACAACGGGCCTGCCGGTCATCTCTTCACTGGAATTGTATCCAAACATTCGAACTGCAGAAGGATTTACCAGAACCAGCATACCAAAACGGTCGACCTGAAAAAAAGCATCCTGCAGGTTGTTGAAGAAAATTTGGAAGCGGTCAAACGATGTTCGAGACTCATTTCCGTATTTGTCAGATGATTCCATTCATGCCAGATTAAATAAGAGAATTGTGTTGTTATAGTTGTCCCGGACATAAAATTGCTACATCGGAAACGCTGATCCCATAAAAACATAAGCTCTGCTAAAAGTAAGCTATTCTGAATCGATTTCAAACCATATAAGTTCCAAGATCAATATAAAGTCTTATTTACATGTTTCTCTTTCCCGCCTAATTTCCAATTGTATCGCGCAAAGCACGCAAGGATCGCAATGAAAAAAATGCGACATTTATATTTGTGCATTACTTAGTAATACTTCCCGATCGACCATGAAAAATAATGGGGAGATTTTAATTAAAACAGGTGGATCCCTGAAAATAAGGCATACCCAACTTTGCCGTACCAAATATTTCATGGCCTCCGGGCCTCTACGTATCAATGGGTAGTCACACGGTCGTGGCTATCGGGAAGTAAGGGAGATTACATCCGCTCCAAGGTGAAGATATGTATTTTATTCAATTTAATATTTTAAATTTGTGTCGCTCAGTTTCCAAGTATACTTTAAAATGAAATATCCATGATTTCGGAATCACCAACCAGGATGATTATAACCTCAGGGCTATTCCATCTGGCCGATACGAGACATACTAATAACAGATGAAAATTTCCGCCATCCATTCCAGGATCAATCTGCTGTTGTACATCACCGGCCTGTTTTTTTTGCTGATGCTGGTATTCCTGTACCAAACAACCCTTCACCAGGAGAAACTGATTCAACAAGCTACCCATGATCAACTTCAGAATGAAAACAGATCAATGGTTGAGAACAAGACGGAACTCCTCATACAAGTTGCCTACGATTATACCTTTTGGGATGATTTTGTGGAACACCTCACTCCCCATGATTCAGATTGGTACGAGAACAATATCACTACAATTTTAAAATCCTTTAAGATTGACTATGTTGCCGTGTATGATTCCTCGTTCAACCTTGTTCACGAAGCATCTTCCGCCGACCGTAAATATTCCTCCAACATCACTGTTGAGATTCTGCAAAAATTGAAAGAGAAAAAGTTCCTGAACTTCTTTCACAAAACACCCGAGGGTTTGTTTGAGATCTCTGCTGCAACGGTCCATCCGGAGATGGATCCAACCCACCTGCTGACACGACCGATGGGCTTTCTGGTATTGGAAAGAAACTGGAACAAGGAGTTTCTGGAAAATTTGTCCAGGCAGCATGGTGCAGAGATCACAACCGTGTCGCCTAAAGATACAGTCAATGCAAAAGACAGATCGCTGACATATGCATATGTCCCTTTGAGGGACTGGAACAACCAGGAGGTTGCGAAGGTTTCATTCAAGCGATCCTCCAATTTGCTGTTGGTTTACCGGCGCATTTCGATGTTCATGATTATTGCCTTGCTGACCTCCATTCTCATCACCTGGATCATCCTGAACTTTACTTTCCGCAAATGGGTGACCAGACCCTTAAAACTTGTGACGAAAATTCTGGAAACAGAAAATCCTTTCCTCGTAAGTGAGCTGAAACAATGCCCGGGTGAATTCAAACAGATCGCAACCCTTTTCACCGAATTTGTGGACCAAAAAAAGGAGCTGCTGGTAGCCAAATTGAAGGCAGAGGAGAGTGACATGCTCAAAACAGCCTTCCTGGCCAACATGAGCCACGAGATTCGAACACCCATGAATGGCATTCTTGGTTTTGTCGAACTTTTAAAAGAACCCAAATTGTCAGGGGAAGAGCAGCAGGAGTACATTGGCATCATTGCCGAGAGTGGTCAGCGAATGCTGAACATTATCAATGACATCATCAGCATCTCCAAACTTGAAGCCGGGCATACCGAGGTTGTCATTACTGAAACAAATGTGAACGATCAGGTCAGGTACATTTTCACCTTCTTCAAACCTGAAGCAGAGAAGAGAGGAGTCGAATTCAATTACAAACATGGATTACCTGATCTATCCTCGCATATACTCACTGACCGGGAGAAATTGTATGCCATCCTCTCCAATTTGGTAAAGAATGCCGTAAAATTCACCCACCAGGGGAGCATCGAGCTTGGATATGAGAAGAAGGGTCGATTCCTGGAGTTCTATGTAAAGGATACAGGTGTTGGAATCCGGCAAGACCAGCAGGAGATTGTTTTTGAACGTTTCAGACAAGCAAGCGAATCACTATCCAGAAATTACGAAGGAGCCGGGCTTGGATTGGCCATCTCCAAGGCTTATGTGGAGATTTTAGGAGGGAAGATCTGGTTAGAAAGTGAATTGGACAAAGGTTCCGCCTTTTATTTTACCATTCCATTTGATCCGGTCAATATTGCCGGAAACAACGTTGTTTCTGAAAAATACAGCACCTGGGAAAGTTTAAATGTCAATGGATTAAAGATCTTGGTGGCAGAAGATGATCCAATATCCGATCTTTTTCTCCGAAAATTGATCCGATCCTTTGCCAAAGAGGTTTTGAAAGTCGGGACTGGGGACGAGGCGGTTGAAGTCTGCCGACAAAACCCTGACATTGATTTGATCTTAATGGACATCCAAATGCCCGGCATGGATGGTTACGAAGCAACCAGGCAAATCCGCCAATTCAACACGAAGGTGGTCATCCTGGCACAAACAGCCCTTGCCTTAAAAGGGGAAAAAGAAATTGCCATGGAGGCAGGGTGCAACGACTACCTTCCCAAACCAATCTCCCTGGGTGATTTTTCCCGGCTTATCCGGAAATATTTTGAGGAGCAGGTTTAAACTCTTTTAGCAGGATGCGTGATTCCCAATGCCCCCCATTCGTTGCGCTGCAACGCCAATCCCCCATTGGTGGAACTTTCGGGTGGAAAAATTGTTGATGACAATCATGTTTTTGTTTTCTTTCCAGATTCATACTTTCTACTAATTTTGAAACCTGTCAAAAGAGGTTTTTTAAAATATCACCAAACAAAGATTATGATGTCCAATTTGATTGAAAAGACGAAATCAGCATATTCTTATCCGCTGCTCATCAAACAACTTTTTGAAGCTCCCCTGGCCAACCATCCCGATCAGAAGATTGTATACCGGGATCAGCTGACCATCACCTACAACACCTGGAAAGAGCGGGTTCACAGGCTTGCAGGCGCTTTGGCCGCCATCGGGGTCACCGAAGGAAGCACGGTTGCAGTCATGGACTGGGATTCACACCGCTACCTCGAAGCCTACTATGCCATTCCGATGATGGGAGCCATTCTTCACACCATCAATATCCGGCTCTCCCCCGAACAGATGGTCTATACCATCGACCATGCAGAGGATGATGTGATCATCTGCCACACCGAATTCCTGCCCTTGCTGGAGAGCATCCGGGGCAGAATCGCGGACGGAAGAAAATTTATCCTGATTGATGAGGGTGGGGAGATCTTTAAACACCATTTTCAGTTTGAAGGGGAATACGAACAGTTGCTGGCCAATGCACCGTCTCACTTTGATTTTCCGGAACCGGATGAAAACACAAGGGCCACCACCTTCTACACAACAGGAACTACAGGCCTTCCGAAGGGAGTCTACTTTTCGCACAGGCAACTCGTGCTGCATACCTTGGCTACAACAGCCGCCCTCTCTGTCAATTCGGTGCAGGGACGATTGCACCTCGAATCCATCTACATGCCGCTCACACCCATGTTCCATGTTCATGCATGGGGTCTCCCCTACATCGCCACTTATTTGGGAATCAAGCAGGTCTATCCGGGGAAATATGTCCCTTCCATACTGTTGAAACTGCTGGAAACCCACAAGGTGACCTTCAGCCATTGTGTTCCTACCATCCTCAATATGCTACTGAAAGAACCGGCTTCCGAACAGTGTGACCTCTCACGCTGGACCTGTATCATTGGCGGGGCCGCCCTTCCGAGAGCCCTGGCCATCGAAGCTTTGAAAAGGGGAATTGATGTTTTTGGCGGCTACGGCATGTCAGAAACCTGTCCGGTTTTGTCGCTCTCCCAACTCTCCACGGAGGAGCTGGAGCTTGAACCAGAAGAACAAGCCGATCTGCGGTGCCGTACCGGCCGGCCCATCGGACTGGCACAAATGCGGGTGGTTGATCCCTCCGGAACCAATGTCCCCTGGGATGACCGGACACCTGGTGAAATTATTGTTCGCTCTCCTTACCTGACACAAGGCTACCTGAAGGACCATGTACATTCAGAGAAACTGTGGGAGGGAGGCTGGATGCATACCAACGATGTGGCTTGTGTCAATGAGAGCGGCAGCATCCGGATTACCGACCGGACCAAGGATGTGATCAAGGTAGGCGGCGAGTGGCTCAGCTCCCTGGAGATGGAGGATGTGATCGCCCGGCATGCAGGAGTATCTGAAGTCGCCGTCATTGGTGCTCCCGACACCAATTGGGGGGAGATCCCGCTGGCCATCGTTGTTCCCAAGGCAGGAGCTGACTTTGAAGACAGGGAGATTATCCTCGCGGTAAAAGCAAGTGTGGATTCGGGCGTATTGCCCCGGGAAGCCATTACCATGAAGGTGGCCAGGGCAGAAGTGATCGACAAGACAAGTGTGGGAAAAGTGAACAAGGTGGCGCTCCGAGCGAAATTTCTTCAAGGGTTGTAATCCCATCCGGGCCACAAGAGCAATCTTCAGAATTTAAACTGCTCCAATCTTAAATCCTACTTTTCTTCTTGTAACTATTGGGGGACTTAGCAACTGCCTCAGTGCATTGAAGATAATCTGAATCTCTTTGCTGTTTTTATCTGTCTGATTTTCTAATTTTTCCAGTTTTAAGAGGATGTCTTTGTGGGTTAAGACCATTTCTTTCAACCTTGAAAATACTCTGATAATTTTTATGTTGACCTCAATGGCTCTTTTGCTGCTTAAAACACATGACAACATGGTTACTCCTTGCTTTGAAAAGCAAAATGGAGCATAACGTAATCCCATTTTATCCGAATTGGAGGTCACAAATTGTGACCTCCAATTTTCAAGTTCTTCCTTCGTCATTTCAACCATAAAATCCTCAGGTTACGGTCTTCTTTCTTTGCGAACTTTTCGTTCTCCTATATAACTCTTTTGTAACTCACAGATAATCTGTGTTTAATTTCACCCTAGCGCTATTTGTTTTGAGGTTGGAGTTTCAACTCCCAATCACTTTGCGCGACAGAAAGCATTTATGGGAGAAATTGATTGTCTTCTTCAGGAGAAGTAATTGTCAATGGCTGCTCAGTGGGTTAAATAACTCACGATATTCGGATGGAGACTTCCCCATGATACTTTTAAACTGTCGATTGAAATTCGAAAGATTATTGAATCCTGCCTCATCGCAAATGTGGGCGATGGTTTGATTCCCGTGTTTTAAGAATTTGCAGGCATAACTGATTCTTAGCTCATTCACATATTGTGCAAAGGTCTTGCCCGACTTTTTCCTGAAATAGCGACAGAAGGCAGTGACATTCATTCCGGCTACGGAAGCGACTTCGTCAAGTACAATTTTTCGATTGTAATTTCTCGTGGTGAATTTGTAAATTTTTGCCATTCGGGGATCTTCCTGGGCGCTCCTAATGTTGATATAATCAGGAGTTGCGATGGTCCGTGATTCCGCTCTTCCCAGATAATCGATCAACTTAACAAACAGAAGGTAACGTTCCATGCCATTTGCCTGGTAGATTTCATGAAGGATCTTCCCTCCATATTCTGCCGTTTCTGCCGAAAAAGTCAGCCCTGCTGAAATGCTGCTCAACAGTCTTTTTACCGAAACAAATTCGGCTGTCTGCAATTGCGCTGGTGGGAAGTAGTTAACCGGAAACTGTATCACAAAGGCGTTCACCCTTAAATTAGGATCACCCGCATAAAATGCAGGATCGCTCATGTAAAAATGGGGGAGATTGCTGCCATAGATAGACAAATCCCCCGGACCGAATTCTTCTACGGCATCACCAACAAATTTTTTGCCAAAACTCTTGATGATATAGACTATCTCGCATTCATCGTGAAAGTGCCAGGGAAATCTGAAATGTGGAAGATTGTCATACTTTATTAGAAATGAGCTATCTACAGGATAATTGATGACCTCTTTGAATGGGCGCATATCTGTAAGATTTGTTTCGGTAATAAAAATCCGATATTGAATGTTTTAGCAAATATAGTATTACCCTAAGCAAATCAAATAATATTAGTACACAAACTGGAAAGGGTAATCTCATATTGTGCGAAAATACTATTTATAAGTATTCTAAATTACTATTCTATTCTAACTATTCTATTCCATTCATAATGCAATCGAAAACAATGGCTTGTATATTTGATTTTTTAGAATAACGTAAATCGTTCGTATGAAACGAGCATGGACTAAGTCAACAAAAGGCGATGTAAATCAATTTGCGAGTTCCATACGTACGAACAGATATTCAATTATTTACAAATAATATTTACGTATGAAACCCACATGCACTATCGCTCACAAAAGAACATGTAAATTGCCCTGAGGGTTCCATGAGTACTTACTGATATACAATAATTTAATTAATATATTTACGAGTGAAAATAAAATATTTCTGCCCGCACTGGGGTTCGAAACATCTTGATTTTGACGATTTTTTATCGAAGGTAAAGAATGCCGGTTACGATGGAATTGAAATGAGTTTACCCCCGGATAAAAATGAAAGAGAAGCAAAAGTAAAATTAATTAAAAAGTACAGATTGCTCCATATCGCTCAGCATTGGGAAACCACCAATAGCAATTTTCAGGAGCACAGGAAGGAATACCGGGAGCGGTTGTTAAACCTGGCTTC
>CAZVTL010000148.1:0-9571 GCA_964630075.1 uncultured Tangfeifania sp. | reverse complement strand
CTCAAGTGAGACAAAAAAGGTACTGAAGCAGTTGAATATAGACCCAAGGGTAATCAAACGGACCGTAGTTGCACTCTATGAAGGAGAGGTAAACATTGCGGCCCATGCATTCAGGGGCGAAGTGATGGTTTCGGTGAGTGACCATCAGATTCAGGCAATACTGAAAGACGTAGGACCGGGAATACCTGACATCAGCCAGGCCATGCTCGAAGGTTTTTCAACGGCGTCCTCCAAAGTAAGGGAGATGGGCTTTGGTGCTGGAATGGGCTTGCCCAACATGAAGAAAAATGCAGATCAGCTGCAGGTAGAAAGTGTGCCGGGTAGTGGCACTACCGTGAAGATGATTTTTAATTTTTAGTTGCAAGATCATAAGATAGCTTTGTGTAACTTAGAGCGTGCTTTGCAATCCTGGGGATTCGCAAAACCGGCTCAAAAGGGGAGCAAGTGATAAAATATTCAATTCTGACAATTTTATAAACGGGTAAACGGAATGATCCAGAGCGAATTCCATCATGCAATACAAATCGACGAGGCCAAATGCGTCGGCTGTATCCATTGTATGCGGGTTTGCCCAACAGAAGCCATCCGCATCAGGGAGGGCAAGGCAATGATTATTCAGGAAAGATGCATCGATTGCGGACAATGCATGCGGGCATGTCCGGCCAAAGCATTTTACATCAAACAAAATGATTTGAAGATGCTGCAGGATTTCAAGTACCGAATTGCTCTTTTCCCAGCAGTGATGATCGGACAATTTCCGGACAAGATTTCCGAAGAACAAATCTACCAGGCCATGATCTCCATGGGATTTACCCATTTGATGGAGGTCGAGCAGCCCATTAAGCTATTGATTGATTTAACCAGGGAATATCTGCAGGAAGATCAGGTAACCAAACCCTGCATATCGGCATTTTGCCCGGCAGTTGTCAGGCTGATACAAATAAAATACCCCTCACTGGTTGACAACATCCTCCCGGTAAAGGCACCGCATGATTTGGCAGCCCACTTTATCCTGCAAACATTGTTAAGTCAGGGGGTCAAAAAGGAGGAGATCGGAATATTCTACATCACACCCTGCGCCGCCAAAATTGCCGCGGTAAAAAGTCCGGTTGGAGAGCAGCCATCCATGGTGAATGGAGTAATCAGCATGAGTGATTTCTACAACAAGGTAAGGCAATCAATTCCCAAAGAGGAGATTGGTGATACCTCCCGGCAAAGACAGCACCTTACCCGGGAAGGTATTTTGTGGAGCACCTCACGCGGTGAATCATCCAGATTCGGAAACAGGGCCATCGCCATTGACGGAATTCACAGCGTGGTAAAATTTCTCGACAGGCTGGAAAATGATGAGGTCAAGGGATTTGACTTTCTGGAGATGCGGGCCTGCGACCAAAGTTGTGCCGGAGGAATACTTCTGACCGGCAACAGGTTTACCACCACCGAACGGCTCGAACAGAGATCTAAAAAATATCCAACCTACCTGGAAAATCAACTGGTATCCAACCTTAACAACAAAGAATTGACCGACAAACTGTTGATCGATGAGATCAAACCACATAACGTATTCCGCCTCGACGATGACATTGGCAAGGCCATGGAGAAGATGAACAAAGCCCAGCGAATCATCTGCTTTCTTCCCGGGATAGACTGCGGAGCCTGCGGAGCTCCAAATTGTCAGGCACTTGCGGAAGACATGGTTCAGGGGAAGGCCAAGATGTCGGATTGTGTATTTCTTCAGCAACGCTGGGAAAATGAGGGTAAAATAGGTACAGGAAAAGCATTCCTCAATTTGGAAAAGAAATGGGGAGAAGGAAGATTTAACGCAGATTGTAACAAAAGAGGACGACGAAATGAAGGTTTCTGAATTGGTAAAAGAGTTAGACTTGGTAGTCTTCTCCGGAGGAGAAGGACTTAACCGTGAAATATCCGGAGGCTATGTATCAGATTTACTGAGTGATGTAATGGGAAATGCTTCCGAAGGGGAGGTCTGGGTTACCCTGCAAACCCACCGAAACGTGGTTGCAATTGCCTCACTCAAGGAGCTTGCCTGCATACTTTTGGTAAGCTCGCTCGCTCCGGAACAAAACACCCTGGACCACAGCAATGAGGAGGGAATCCCGGTACTTGGCACATCACTGTCCACTTTCGAGATCGCAGGATTGTTATACCAAAAGATAAAAAGCAGGTAATGAAACATTTCAGGGCAGATCTTCACATTCACACAGTATTGTCAGCCTGTGCGGACCTGGAAATGAGCCCTGTAAATATTGTCAAAGTGGCCAAAGCACGCAAGCTAGATATGATCGGAATTACCGACCATAACTCGACCCTGCATTGCAATTTGGTGCAGCGCCTGGCCTGGGAAAATGGATTGGCACTCCTATTGGGTGTTGAGGTGACTACCCGGGAAGAGGTACATTGCCTGGCTTACTTTCCGGACATGGATTCGCTGGAACTTTTCCAGCAATACCTGGAGCAGCACCTGCCAAAGATCTGCTACAATCCTGAACAGATGGGCTACCAGGCTCTGGTTGACAGGGATGACAGGATTATCAGGCTGGTAGAGGAGTACCTGAATGTCGCCCTCGACCAGGGCATCGACCAGGTATCAAATGAGGTACACAAACTGGGCGGAATATTTGTGCCGGCTCACATCGAAAGGCCCATGTATGGGATTGTTCATCAGCTGGGTTTTATTCCGGAAGATTTGAACTTTGACGGACTGGGAATCATGTGGCAAAGCAATGAATCCGATATTCGGAAAAAGCTCAGGTTGTCAAATGAGATCGCATTGATCAAAGCATCCGACGCACATGCTCCGGAGGAGATTGGGACCGGGACCACAATTTTTGAGTTGGAAGAACCAACTTTTCAGGAGATCAGCATGGCACTGCACGGAATCGACGGACGAAAGATCATCGTAGCATGAAGAACATTGCACTACATATCCTGGATCTGGTAGAAAATTCGTCCCGCGCCGAAGCCGGGAAAGTTGTTGTCTGCATCACAGAAAAACCAGAAAAAGACCAGTATATTCTTGTGATTGAAGACGATGGCAAAGGCATGAGCGAGGAGGTGAAAAAAAAGGCTACGGATCCATTTTACACCTCCAGGACAACAAGGAAAATTGGAATGGGTCTGCCTCTGATTCAGCAGAATGCAGAACGAACCGGAGGAAGCTTTTCACTTCAGTCGATCCCGGGTTCAGGCACCAGGCTGGAAGCAATATTTGTCTTCAGTCATCCTGACCGCTTACCGCTCGGGGAGATCGATGAGGTGCTGGTTCTCCTGGCTGCCTGCTATCCCCAGCTTAGGCTGGTCTATGAACACCGGGCACCTGGAGGGACTTACCGTTTCGATACATCGGAGGTTGAAGAGATCGCAGGAAAAATTTGCAATTGCAACCAGGAAATAAGGAAATTCCTGAGAGAAATGATTCTGGAAAATCTCCGTGGAATAGGGGCTGAAATCGGTGAATAACCTGAAAGCGGCAGGAGTGCAATGAATATATATAATTCTGATTTTGTGACATGTATCATAGAAAGTAAATACAAATTTTAATAACTTCATTCGCTAAATAGATACACCAATGAACAAGATTAAAACGCTCGAAGACCTTAAACTTTTAAGAGAGGGAATGCAGGCAAAATTCAAACTGCGCGAAAGTGGCAACAATGCTGAGAACATCGTCAGGATCAAAGTCGCCATGTCTACCTGTGGTATAGCTTCAGGTGCCAAGGAGATCATGAATTTCCTGATAGAGGAGCTGGAGCAGCAAGCCATCGAAGCAGTGGTCACCCAGACCGGCTGTATGGGTTATTGCTATGCAGAACCAACCATTGAAGTGACTGTTCCAGGCAAGGAACCCATCGTATTTGGGGAGGTCGACAAACACCGCGCTGCCGAAATAATTGAAAAGTACATTGTACACAACGAACTGGTAGATGGCATTTTGCCGATGAATTACAGAACGATTGACAACTAATCAACATCAACCACAAATATGGCAGATTATAAAATGCACCTCCTGGTATGTGGAGGTACCGGCTGTAAAGCATCGGAGAGCGAGCAGGTCAGGGACAACCTGCTGGCCGAGGTCGAAAAACACGATCTGAGCGATGAGGTTCAGGTGGTTACGACCGGGTGTTTCGGCTTTTGTGAAAAAGGGCCAATTGTCAAGGTTGTTCCTGACAACACCTTTTATGTCCAGGTGAGGCCTGAAGATGCCTCAACCATTGTTATGGAGCACCTTATCAAGGGACGGAAAGTCACCCACCTGCTTTACAAGGATCCGGAGAGTGAAGAACCGATCAGTGATTCCAAGCACATGGATTTCTACAAGAAACAGGTACGCATTGCCCTTCGAAACTGCGGATTTATCAATCCGGAGGCCATCGATGAATACATTGCCAGGGATGGGTATGCGGCACTCGCCAAATGTCTTGGAGAGATGACCCCCCAGGAGGTGATCGACGAAATCAAACGCTCCGGACAAAGAGGCCGAGGCGGCGGAGGTTTTCCCACCGGATTGAAGTGGGAGATCACATCCAAATCCATGGCCGACCAAAAATATGTGGTCTGCAATGCGGATGAGGGTGATCCGGGTGCATTCATGGACCGCTCCATCCTGGAAGGGGACCCACATTCGGTCATTGAGGCCATGGCTATCTGCGGTTACTGTACCGCTTCAACCAAAGGATTGGTATACATCCGCGCCGAATACCCGCTCGCCATCCAACGCCTGAAAACCGCCATCAAACAAGCCCGCGAATATGGATTGCTGGGGGATAACATCTTTGGAACATCCTTCTCCTTCGACATCTCTTTGAGATATGGGGCAGGAGCATTCGTTTGTGGTGAAGAGACTGCCCTCATCCACTCCATGGAAGGATTGCGCGGCGAACCAACCTTCAAGCCTCCATTCCCTTCCGAAGCAGGGTACCTGGGTAAACCCACCACCGTAAACAACGTTGAGACCCTGGCAAGCATTCCTGTGATCATCAACAAGGGTGCCGACTTTTTTAACAGCATCGGAACTGAGAAATCCAAGGGCACCAAGGTTTTTGCCCTCGCGGGAAAGATCAACAATGTAGGTTTAATAGAAGTTCCCATGGGCACAACCCTTCGCGAAGTCATATTTGACATTGGCGGAGGCATCAAGGGAGGTAAACACTTCAAGGCGGTGCAGACCGGAGGACCTTCCGGAGGCTGTCTGACCAACTCTTTCCTCGACACACCCATCGACTATGACAACCTCATTGCAGCCGGATCCATGATGGGATCAGGGGGTATGATTGTGATGGACGAAGACGACTGCATGGTATCCATTGCAAAATTTTACCTCGAATTCACACTGGATGAATCCTGCGGAAAATGTACTCCCTGCAGGATCGGGAACAAGCGACTCTATGAAATCCTGGATAAAATCACCAAAGGATTGGGCAATGAAGAAGACCTCACAAGACTTCGTTCGCTTTGCAAAGTCATCAAGGATACCTCGCTCTGCGGATTGGGACAAACCTCTCCAAACCCCATCCTCTCTACCCTCGATAATTTCTACGATGAGTATCTCGCCCATGTGCAGGATCACAGGTGCCCGGCGGGACAATGCAAATCGCTGGTGAAATATACCATCGACAAGGACAAATGTACCGGATGTACACTTTGCTTCAGGAATTGTCCGGTAGGCGCCATCACCGGAGAGAAGAGATCCGTCCATTACATCGACAACGCGATCTGCATCAAATGCGGGGTGTGTTACGAAAAATGCAAATTTGATGCCATAAGCGTCTCCTAAACTGATTCAACATGAACATGATCAATCTTACCATAGATAACAGACCCGTCTCCGTTGAGCGGGGCACAACCGTACTCCAGGCTGCAGCCCAGATAGGAATCAAAATCCCCTCCCTATGCTACATGAAACTGGAGGACCTTAGCATCGAGAACAAACCGGGTGGCTGTCGGGTTTGTGTCGTTGAAGTGGAAGGTCGCAGAAACCTGGCACCGGCCTGTTGCACCGATGCAGCGGAAGGAATGGTGGTTCTTACCCACTCCATGCGGGCTATCCATGCACGCCGTACCGTCGTGGAACTGATCCTGTCGGACCATCCGACCGACTGTCTAAAATGCGCCAAAGCTGGGAACTGTGATTTGCAAAGTATGGCCCAGCATTTGGGAATCCGGGAGATTCACTTCGAAGGAGAACAATCAACCTTTCGTGAAGATACCTCACCTGCCATCATTCGGGAACTCGACAAATGCATTCGCTGCCGCAGGTGTGAGATGATGTGCAACGAGGTGCAATCGGTAGGAGCACTTTCGGCCATCAACAGGGGCTTCAATGCCGTTATCTCTCCAGCCTTCGAGATGAACCTCGACCACTCTGTCTGCACCTATTGCGGACAATGTGTTGCTGTATGTCCAACGGGGGCTTTGACCGAGGTAGATCATACAGGCGCCGTGATCCGGGCATTGTCCAATCCGGATAAAACCGTCATCGTGCAAACCGCTCCCGCAGTTCGTGCGGCGCTTGGAGAGGAGTTCGGAGCCGAGCCTGGCACCCTTGTCACCGGAAAACTTGCAGCGGCATTGAGACGATTGGGTTTCAATTATGTTTTTGATACCGATTTTGCAGCCGACCTCACCATCCTGGAAGAGGGAACAGAATTACTCAACAGACTTACGGCCTTCCTTGGCGGAGACAAAGAGGTGAAACTTCCCATGTTGACCTCCTGTTGCCCTGCATGGGTCAAATTCTTCGAACACCAATTCCCTGATCTTAAAGATATTCCGTCCAGTGCAAGATCACCGCAGCAGATGTTCGGGGCGATCGCCAAAAGCTACTTTGCCGACAAAATAGGGGTCAATCGCAAGGATCTTGTGGTGGTTTCCATCATGCCTTGCGTAGCCAAAAAATACGAATGCAGCCGCGAAGAGTTCTCTGTGAACGGGAATCCCGACGTAGACTTTGCGCTCACCACCCGCGAACTGGCCCAGTTGATTAACCTTGCCAACATTGACTTCAAATCATTGCCCGATGAAGACTTTGACCATCCACTCGGAGAATCTACCGGTGCAGGAGTGATTTTCGGAACCACAGGTGGCGTCATTGAAGCTGCAGTTCGAACCGCCTATGAAGTCTTTACCGGCAAAAAACTCAGCCGGATTGATTTTACTGAACTCAGGGGAATGGAGGGCTTGAGACATGCCACCATTGACTTCGATGGTCTTCCAATTCACATTGGTATTGCACATGGACTGGGAAATGCGAGAAAATTACTGGAGGATATCCAGGCAGGCAAGAGCCAGTTTCACGCCATCGAAATCATGTCGTGCCCCGGTGGCTGCATTGGTGGCGGAGGACAACCCTACCACCATGGCAATGCAGAGATACTCAAGAAACGACAAATGGCCCTCTACCGGGAAGATGCCGGCAAACCGATTCGGAAATCGCACGAAAATCCCTACATCACCAAATTGTACGAAGAGTTTCTGGGAAGTCCGATGAGCGAAAAGGCGCATCACTTGCTGCATACGCAATATTTTGACCGCAGCAAAAAATAATTTTGTCCAATAGCGGCGATGTTGCCTGCAACCTCTCTGCATCATACAGTTAGTAAAGACATCTTAACAGGATACATCATCAAAAAAATTCGCAATGCCAAAAATAAAACTTTCCCAAAGAACGAATGAGATCATCAGGGAGATCTGTGCCTCCTTCGATAACAGTGAAGGTGAGCTGATCAATGTGCTCCACGAAACCCAGCACAAATTGGGCTATCTCCCTGCCGAAGTTCAGGAACTCATCGCCAATGAACTCAACATGTCGGTTGCCAAGGTATATGGTGTAGTCACCTTTTACTCCTTTTTCAACATGATCCCCCAGGGGGAATTTCCCATCTCTGTCTGCATGGGTACCGCCTGTTACGTAAGGGGTGCCGAACAAATCCTTCACGAAATCAAACGGCAACTCAACATTGAAGTAGGACAATCGACCCCGGATAGAAAATTCTCCCTCAACTGCCTGCGCTGCGTGGGAGCCTGTGGATTGGCACCGGTGGTCATGGTGGGCGAGAAGGTATATGGAAGGGTAGCTCCCCAGCAGGTACGCAAAATAATTGCCGAATACCAGGAAAGTACCGTAAAAACTGAAAAGCACGAGATGTAGGAAGTGCTTAAAGTGACTAAAGTGAACTAAAGTGACTAAAGTTAATAAAGTTGTCAATCCCAACCTTTTCATCTGACTCTTCAAGTACTTTAGTCACTTTAGTTCACTTTAGTCACTTTAGATCACTTTAAGCACTTTTTTTTAGCTGACGAACTTCATATTTTATGCTCCAGTTTATGCTTAACTTTAGTCACTTTAGTTCACTTTAGATCACTTTAGTCACTCCCAACATGGAACTCCCTTCTGCTGAACCCTATAAAATCAAAATGGTGGAACCCATCTACCGGAGTACAAGAAGTGAAAGGGAAAAATGGATCCGCGAAGCGGGCTACAACCTGTTCAACCTGAGGAGCGAACAGGTATACATCGACCTGCTGACAGACAGCGGTACCGGAGCCATGAGTGACAACCAATGGGCTGCAATCATGACCGGAGATGAAAGCTATGCCGGATCATCCTCATTTTACAGGTTGAAGGAGACCGTTAAAAAACTTTTTGGATTCGACTATTTTCTTCCTACACACCAGGGCAGGGCAGCCGAGAATGTTCTTTTCTCCGTGCTGGTCAGGGAGGGAGATCTTGTGCCAGGGAATTCTCATTTTGACACGACAAAGGGACACATAGAATTCAGGCGAGCGACGGCCATCGATTGTACCATTGGCGAATCTTTTGAACCGGGGACCATCCACCCCTTCAAAGGCAATATTGACCTGGTGCAGCTAAAAATCGTGCTGGACACCCATCCCAAAGAGCGCATTCCTTTTATCGTCCTCACCCTTACCTGCAACACATCGGGAGGACAACCCGTCTCCATGCAGAATATCAGGGAGGTGAAGGCACTTGCCGAGCAGTACGGCATTCCACTGCTCTTCGATTCGGCAAGGTTTGCCGAAAATGCCTGGTTCATCTCCCGGCGTGAAGCAGGCTATGAAGCAAAAACCATCAAAGAGATAGTCCTGGAAATGTATTCCTATGCAGATGGGATGACCATGAGCAGCAAAAAAGATGGCATCGTCAACATCGG
This sequence comes from uncultured Tangfeifania sp., assembly GCA_964630075.1. Classification (GTDB taxonomy): domain Bacteria; phylum Bacteroidota; class Bacteroidia; order Bacteroidales; family Prolixibacteraceae; genus CAINVV01. The sequence goes on along the minus strand of CAZVTL010000148.1, from coordinate 377 downwards.
CGGGTTCATTGCCACAAAACACAAAAACTGGTACGACCAAGCCTGTACCTTCAACATCATGTTTGAAGGGTTTGTAACCTATGGTGGAATGGCTGGCCGTGACATGAATGCCCTCGCGGTCGGATTGGAGGAGGCCTCTGAATCAGGATACCTGGAAAGCCGTATCGGGCAGGTGCAATACCTGGGAGAACAGCTTTCCGGCTACGGCATCGAGGTACAGCAACCCTATGGAGGACATGCCATTTTTGTAAATGCCAGGCATTTCCTACCCAATGTTCCCCAAGAGGAGTTCATTGCCCAGACGCTATGCATTGAACTCTATCTTGAAGCGGGCATCCGTGGGGTAGAAGTTGGGACCCTGATGGCCGACAGGGATC
>CAZVTL010000147.1:0-9779 GCA_964630075.1 uncultured Tangfeifania sp. | reverse complement strand
AACTGTTTGATCAGTGAGCACAATGCCGGAAAATATCCTGCCGATGAGTTGTTTTATACCGATGTGAAACATTACGAGCAAAATGCCGGACAGAAAATCTCCAAAGAAACAAATAATTTGCCTGCGCAAGCCGGCATCCCCATCAATATCAATTGGTTCTGGAAAGTGACAAGTCCGGCTGAGTCATTGAAAAAAGCCAAATACATTGTTGAGGATAACCTGATCCCATTAAACAATGCCCATTGTAATTTTATCCTGAACGTGGCGCCCAACCGGGATGGGTTAATTGATGAAAACGCCATTGCTGAGCTTAAGGAGGTCGGAAAATTATGGAAAAATCCAGGTCCGGCAGCGAAATTGCCCTTTTACAAGCAGCCTATAATTGCCTCCAACCTGGCTAAAAAGCAAAAAATGAATTCGAGCTGGTCTGCCGACATGGATCTGTCGGATTTTGCCAATGATGATAACTTCATTACAAAATGGTCCGCTTCACCCACTCTAAGCAATCCCTATTTGGAAATCGTATTCGAAAAGGTGATAACTTTTAACGCAATTGGAATTGTGGAGCTTGCAAAAGGAAGAAATTCTCCGGGGGATGGTAAAACAAGGATTGAATCGTACACTTTGCAATATTGGGATGGTAAGGAGTGGAAAGTCATAAATACTCCCGCAATGAGTGAGTTGGTAAGAATCCATCGGTTCAAAGAGCTCAGGGCAGAGAAAGTGAGGTTGCAGGTACATGGATGTAAGCCAGGACTGGCCATCGCTGAATTGATGGTTTACCATGAAAAGTGATTGCCAGACTCTGTTTTGAGGTTTTATTAGAATAGCCAGAATAGTGTAGCACTTTGGTATTTAAGTAATTAAAAAGAAAAGGATCAGATGAGATTATTTAATTTTTTAATACTGTTTCTCCTTTTGGGGAGTGCTTTGTCAACTGTCGCCCAAAAAAAAGAAGAGCAGAAGATGAATGAAATGTGGGGAGACCAGGTTGCGAAACTCACTGCCCAAACTGCTGGCCAGGGGCAACTCTTTCGGGATGGAAATTATGCCATGTTCATCCATTGGGGCCTCTACTCCAATCTCGGTAACGAGTGGAAAGGTAAAACCTATTATGGCATTGGAGAGTGGATCATGAACAAAAACATGGCCAACATTCCCGTTGAAGAATACAAGGCTACTGCCAAATACTTTAATCCCGTTAATTTTGACGCAAAGGCCATCGCAAACCTGGCCAGGGATGCAGGCATGAAATACATCATCATCACCAGCAAACACCACGACGGATTTGCCATGTATGGTTCCAAAGTAAACAAATTCAACATTCTGGATGCCACCCCTTTTGCCCGCGATCCAATGAAGGAACTTGCCCAGGCCTGCAAGGAAGCGGGTATCGGATTTGGTTTCTACTATTCGCACAACCAGGACTGGACAGAACCGGGTGGAAATGGCGGACCAAAAACCAATTCATCCGGAGAAACAGTAACTTTTGAGGATTATTTCAAAAACAAGTGCCTACCACAGGTTGAAGAAATCACCAGGGAATACGGCCAAATTGAACTCGTTTGGTTCGACACACCGGGCAATATGCCCAAAGCCTATGCCCAACAACTGGTGGATTTGGTACACAAAAATCAGCCTCATGCCTACGTTTCGGGCAGGGTCGGTCACAATTTGGGAGATTATGCCACGCTGGGCGACATGGAAGTACCGGTGCAAAACGAGGAAGGTTTGTGGGAATCAGTTGATGTAACCAACGATTCATGGGGATATGCCGCCTACGACCAAAACTGGAAGAGTCCAAAGGAGATCCTTACCAGGATGATTTCTACCGTGGCCAGGGGTGGAACCTATATGCTCAATGTTGGGCCCAAACCCGATGGCACCATTCCGGAACAGGCTGCTCAGTCACTGCGAAGTGCAGGCGAATGGATCAGGCGTTACCCTCAGGTTGTTTACGGAACAGAAGCTTCGCCCTGGAAACATGCGCTTCCATGGGGCGATGTAACGGCAAAAGACAACAAACTTTTTCTTGCTGTATACCATTGGCCGGCCAATGGCCATCTTTATCTGCCCGGATTGAAAACTGAAATATTATCGGCAAAGCTGCTAGGAACCAAGAAAAGCCAGAAGATCTCATTTAAAAAATCGGGGACCTGGACAGATCTGACACTTCCTGGTCAATCTCCCGAGAAATTCATCCCCGTCATCGAAGTTACCCTGAAAGGTAAACCGGAAGTAGATACCACCAAGGGAGTCGACCCCTCTTTGGAAACAATAATCCCGGCTGATTTTGCAAAGGTCGAGGACTGTTCCAAAAACTCGAGAAAATGGATGGAGAAATTTGGCGAATGGAAGCACATTGTGCAGGTGAACAAATGGAGTGAAAATTCAAAAGCAAGCTGGGAAGTCGAGGTGATGAATACCGGAACTTATCTGATTGAGCTAAACTATTCGGGAAACGGAAGAATGGTATGGCAAGTTGAGACAGATGAGGGCTCCAAGATAAAAAACCAGCAAAATTCATCTCCGATTTATTCAGTTTTCCCAATTGGGTGGTTAAAATTCACCAAACCAGGGAAGCATACCCTCACTGTTTCGATGTTGGAGGGTGATTTTGACAAAGCAAATCTGACCGGCATCAAAATTTCACCGGTTGAATTATAATGAATGCGCAAAATGGCAAAAATCCAGAATCCCGTTGTGTCAATTGTTTTGCTCTGCTGTTTTTTGGCCAGCCTGCAGGCATCTGCCCAGCAGACAATAAACACCACTCCCCCCGAACGTGGTTTTGTCAGCTCAAAACCTGCCACCCACTGGGAACAGGCGCTGGTAAGCGGGAATGGCAAATACGGGGCGCTGGTGTTTGGGCAACCGCTTAATGAAACCATTGTTCTCAATCATGCCCGTTTGTTTATGCCGGTTCATGAGCCTCTTGCGCCTGTAAATACCGGAGCTCACCTGACCGAAATCAGAAGGATGATTGCCGATGGACAATACAAACGAGCCACAGAATATGTGGTAGAAATATCCAAAACGGAGGGATATGGTGAAAAACGGTGGACTGATCCATTTATACCCGCATTCAATATCCGGATTATGATGGAACCTGCCGGGGAGGTTAAAGACTACTCCCGTTCAGTGGATTTCTCAACAGGCGTGGCATCGGTCAGATGGAGCGATACCAGGGGTTCATTTATGCGTCAAGTTTTTGTTTCGAGAGCCGACGATGCCATCGTCCTTTCAATTACCGGAGAGAAAAAAGGAACTGTGAATTGCACCCTGAAATTGGCCCAACAACCGGCAAAAGGAGCAGGAGGCTGGGGGCCGGAGAAAATGATAAAGGATGGTATCAATGGTTATCAAACAGGAGCAGTTGGAAATTGGCTCACTTACCGCAGCAGTTTCAAAAAGCAGTGGAAAGGAAGTTTGCAGGGATACGAAGGAGTTTCTCGGGTTGTAGTTAATGGTGGAAAAACCATCACAAAAGGCGACTCAATAGCCGTCTCCGGTGCTGATGAAGTGCTGGTATTCAGTAAAATTGAGCTGCTTAGTAACTACAATAATTCTCAAATCAGTATTCTCAAACAATCGCTTTCGGAGATTTTTCCAGATTATAAAATATTACTGGAGCGGCATGCAAAAATACACGGCGCTATTTTCAACCGTTCGCAACTCGATTTGGGAGGTGGAGCCGACCGCAACCTGACCTCAGAAGAATTGATTTCGAAATCAAGAATCGGCAACCTGAACCCGGCACTGCTAGAAAAAGAATACGATGCTGCACGTTACAATATCCTTTCGAGCAGTGGCGAGCTTTTTCCGAACCTTCAGGGTATCTGGAGCGGTACTTACGGGCCATACTGGTCGGGTGATTTTACACTGAACGGCAATGTACAAAGCGCCATTTCCGCCAACTTATCAGCGAATATGGCGGAGTGCATGCTTCCCTTTTTCAAGTACATGGAAGACCATTTGGAAGAATTCAGGGAAAATTCAAAAATGCTTTACAATTGCCGGGGCATCAATGTGCCATCCCGTGCCAGTAATCATTGCCTGAAAAACTGTTTCGAGGCTGAAAGACCTATGACCTTCTGGACCGCAGGAGCCGGTTGGGTGTCTCAATTCTTCTATGAATACTATCTCTATACCGGCGATCATAAATTCCTGAAAGAAAGAGCCCTGCCTTTTATGAAGGAGGCGGCCCTTTTTTACGAAGACTTTCTGATCGGCGATCCTGACGGAAAACTGCTCTTTTCTCCCAGTTATTCTCCCGAAAACCAGCCGTCAAACAGCAACTCATCTGCTGCAATCAATAGCGCCATGGATATTGGCGTTGTCCGTGAATTGCTGAACAATTGTATCGCTGCCAGCCAGATACTTGGAATTGGCACAGATGATGTAAACCGCTGGAAAGCGATGCTGAAAAAGATGCCGGAATACCAGATTAACGACAATGGAGCCGTGAAAGAGTGGTCAACTCCTTTACTTGACGACAACGATATGCACCGGCATGCCTCCCATTTATACCCCTTGTTCAATGGTCTTCCGGAAGAGATTGCCAGCAACCCACAACTGGTAAAGGCTTTTGACAAAACTTTGGAAAACCGCATGGAGATCCGCCGCAGGGAGTTCATGTCTCCGACCTTGAGAGCACTCACCCCATTGGAAAAGGCAGCAATGCCAAATTATACGCCTTCAGGTGACAATGGAGAGATAATTGAAGGCCGGCCACCCGGCGAAATGGCATTCGGTATTGTCCAACAGGGTTTTGCTGCTGCAAGTTTGCGCAAGGCCGAAGTTTGCGGACAGATTCTTGACTGGCTGGCTAATTGCTATTGGTTTCCTAATTTTATCTCCACGCACAACCCCAAGGCTATATTTAATACTGATATTTCAGGCGGGCTTCCAGCGCTAATACTTCGAATGCTGGTGGATTCGCAGCCAGGATGGGTTGGATTTTTGCCCGCATGGCCCGAAACCATGCCGGCAGGTAAAATTGAAGGAGTAGCGCTTAGAGGACAAATTATTATCAAACAACTTTCCTGGAATGGGAAAAAGATTCATGCAATTATATTCTCAGGGATTCAGCAGAAAGTGCAGCTTAAAACACCTTCAGAAATAAAATCAATTTCAGGAGAAGGTAAAGAACAAATTCAAATTGAAAATGGAAAGCATTATCTTTTATTGCCTGTAAAACAGGATGTTTCGATACAAATAGTTTTAAAATAACGCTTGGAGGAATAGAAAAATGTCAGGAAAATTCGTAGTCTTCTTTTTATTTACGGTTGTCTTCATCATAACCGGTTATTCGCAAAGCAAATCTCAAATCGTACAGAAAAGAATGATGTATGCCGATTCTAGCCGAAGAGATAAACCTTTTTCAAAAAACCCCTATGTAATCCGGTTAAATGGAAGATATCTGATGTATTCTTCTGTTTTACCTGTGAAAGGAAGTAATTCTAGGGAAATTGAAATTACCGAAAGCAAAGATTTGATCAACTGGAAAAATGTTGGTTACCTGAATATCAAAGAGGAATATGAAAAGAACGGAATAAGCGCTCCTTGTGTATTGGTAATTAAAGGAAAAGTCCATATTTTCTACCAGACCTATGGCAATGGGAAAAACGATGCCATTTGCCATGCTGTTTCCGATGATGGAATTACAAGTTTCAAGCGTAATCCCACCAATCCGATTTTTCGTCCCGATGGGGAATGGAACTGCGGAAGAGCAATAGATGCTGAACTATTTCTATACAAAGGGCAATATTTCATGTACTTCGCCACACGCGATCCCGGGTTCAAAATCCAGTTGCAGGGTGTTGCAACAGCACCTGAAAACACAAGTTTCAATCGGGAAGAGTGGACACATATCTCAAAAGATGGCCCGATTCTTCAACCCGAATTGCCCTGGGAAGGAGAATGTATTGAGGCAGCCTCCATCATTCAGCGAAACGGAATCTTGTACATGTTTTATGCCGGAGCCTACGACAATTCACCTCAGCAAATTGGGGTAGCTACCAGCAAGGATGGATTTAAATGGGAACGATTGTTGAAGGAACCATTTTTGCGCAATGGTAAACCGGGCGAATGGAACTATAGTGAATCCGGTCATCCATGCATGTTTGACGATGGAAATAAAACTTATCTCTTTTACCAGGGAAACAAAGACAATGGCAATACCTGGTGGATATCAAACGTGGAAGTGGGCTGGAATAAAAAAGGACCATACCTGAAAAACTGAATCAGAAATCAATGTTTGTATTTTATGAAAACAGATATATTTCTCTCTCTAATCCGTAATAAGTTGGTTTTTAACATTCTGTCAACAGATAAAATAATTATATTCTTGTCTGTATTTGTTTTTGCTTTTAATTATCAGGCAAAAGCACAAGTCGGTCCCCCTGACCGTGGTTTTGTCAGCTCGAAACCTGCAACCCACTGGGAACAAGCGCTGGTAAGCGGAAATGGCAAATACGGGGCACTGGTTTTTGGGCAGCCGGTTGATGAAACCATTGTTCTCAATCACGCCCGTTTGTTTATGCCGGTTCATGAGCCACTCGCACCTGTAAATACCGGAGTTCACCTTACTGAAATCAGGCAGATGCTTGCCGATGGGCAATACCAGAAAGCCGCAGATTTTGTGGTTGGACTTTCAAAAAAGGAAGGTTATGGAGGAAAGCGCTGGACCGACCCGTTTATTCCAGCATTCAACATCCGTGTCGTCATGCCTTCCTCCGTCGAAGTCAAAAACTACTCCCGGTCAGTCGATTTCTCAACCGGTGAAGCTTCAGTAAAATGGACCGATGAAAACGGGACCTTCCAACGGAAGCTATTCGTGTCCAGGGCCGATGATGCGGTTGTCCTTTCCATCAAAGGAGTGCAGAATGAACCCGTAAATTGCATCCTGAAACTTGCCCAACAACCGCCAAAAGGAGCCGGCGGTTGGGGTCCAGAGAATATGCTGAAAGAGGGTATTAAAGAATACCAGACGAAGGCAGAGAACAATTGGCTTACCTATCGCAGCAGTTTCAAGAAGCAGTGGAAGGGAAGTTTACAGGGATTTGAAGGTATTTCACGGATTGTAGTTCACGGTGGAAAAACCGACACAAAAGGCGATTCAATTTCAGTTGTTGGGGCGGATGAAGTGCTGGTATTCACCAAAATTGAACTGCTCAACGACTACACACATTCTCAAATCGAGTTTCTAAAGATTTCGCTCTCACAAATTAATGCCGATTATGAAGCACTGATGGAGCGTCATAAAAAAATTCATGGCACCATTTTCAACCGTACACGCCTCGATTTGGGAGGTGGTTCCGACCGTAACCTCTCTTCTGAAGAACTGATTGCCAAATCACAATTTGGCCGGCTCAATCCGGCACTGCTCGAAAAGGAGTACGATGCGGCACGTTACAATATCCTGTCGAGTAGTGGTGAGCTTTTCCCAAATTTGCAAGGGATCTGGAGTGGAACCTACGGACCTTCCTGGTCGGGTGATTTTACCCTGAACGGCAATGTTCAATGTGCCTTGTCCGCCAATCTTTCAGCCAACATGGCCGAAAATATGGAACCATTCTTCCGTTTTATGGAAATGCACCTGGAAGATTTTCGATTAAATGCAAAACAATTGTTCAATTGCAGGGGCATTCATGTGCCCTCCAGGGCCAGTAGCCACGGATTAAACAACCATTTTGATGCCACATGGCCGATGACATTCTGGACTGCAGGCGCAGGCTGGGCAGCCCAGTTTTTCTTCGACTATTACCTCTACACGGGCGACAAGAATTTTCTCAAGAATCGAGCCTTGCCATTTATGAAAGAAGCAGCACTTTTTTACGAGGATTTTCTGATTGCAGGTCCAGACGGGAAACTGCTTTTCAGTCCCAGCTATTCGCCCGAGAACCAACCGGCAAACAGTCCTTCACAGGCCTGCATAAATGCGGCAATGGACATTGGCGTTGCCCGTGAATTGCTAAATAACTGCATATCTTCCAGTCAGTTACTTGATGTTGGCAAGAATGATGTGAAGCAATGGAAATCCATGCTGGCAAAAATGCCCGATTACCAGTTGAACGCAAAGGGAGCCATTAAAGAGTGGTCAACACCGATGCTGGATGATAACGATGCCCACCGGCATGCCTCACATTTATATGCGTTGTTAAATGGACTTCCTGAAGAAATTGCTGCGAATGTAGCCCTGGTAAAAGCATTCGAAATTGCCATGGAAAACCGCCTCGAACTCCGGCGGCGGGAATTTAAGGGCGAAAGTGTGAATGGCCGTCCTCCGGGAGAGATGGCTTTTGGAATTGTGCAGCAGGGAATGACTGCAGCAAGCCTCCGCAATGCTGACGACTGCGGTGTAATACTCGATTATCTGGCAAACAGTTACTGGAACCCCAATCTGGTGACAACACACAATCCAAAAGCGATTTTTAACACCGATTTAAGCGGTGGATTACCGGCGCTTGTCCATAGAATGCTGATCGATTCTCAGCCAGGATGGATAGAATTTTTACCTGCATGGTCTGCCAGCCTTCCCAGCGGGAAACTTGAAGGAGCCCTCCTTCGCGGACAAATTCTTGTCAAGGAGATGGCTTGGGATAAAGACAAAATTTCAGCAGTTTTGTATTCAAATAAGAAACAGTGGGTAGAGCTGAAAAAAATACATCATATTCAGAATATTACAGGTAGCAAAAGCGTAAAAATCAAACAGCAAAAGAATAAAATCAACCTTTTGCTACCTAAAAAACTGCTTGTAAACATCCAGGTAACACGGTAATAATCAAACCATCAATAATACAAAAAAAGTGAGAAAATTATTAATTGCACTCGCAATAACCCTATCCTTTCATTTTCTTTTACCCTCGGCCCGGGCACAGTCTACCTATCCCCTTACCGGTCATCCGCGTCTCTTCTTTCTCACAGCAGATGAGGCAGTGTTGAAAGCCAAATTGAGCACTACTCCAATATTGGACAAAGTGCACAAAATTATTGTGGCCGAATCAGATGAGTTGCTTACCCTGCCGGTTCAACAAAGGGTCCTTACGGGAAAACGGCTGCTTTCGGTCTCCAGGGAGGCCATCCGTCGAATCACCGACCTCAGCTATTCCTACCGGATGACAGCAGATGTCCGCTATGCTGCCCGTGCAGAGACGGAAATGCTGGCCATGGCAGCCTTTGTTGACTGGAACCCCTCCCATTTTCTCGATGTAGGCGAAATGACTCTCGCAATGGCCATCGGGTATGACTGGACTTACAATTTTTTGAGCCCTTCATCCCGCACAATCATTGCAACTGCCATAAAGTCAAAAGGTATCGAAAAATCAGCCAACCAGTCGTGGTTAACCGGCGACAACAACTGGAACCAGGTCTGCAATGCAGGAATATCGGCTGGTGCAGCTGCCGTTTACGATGAGAACCCCACCTACTACCAGACTTTGATAGAAAGAGCAGTTACCTCCATCAAAATTCCCATGGGGGTCTACAAATACAACGGGTCCTACCCCGAAGGAATGGGCTACTGGGACTACGGCACCACCTTCAACATCCTCTTCATCGACCTGCTCCAGCGCATGTGGGGTACCGACAGGGAGCTGCTCGCAGTAGAGGGTTTTTTGAAAACAGGCAGTTTTGTCACCCACATGCAAGGGAATGCCACCAAACAGATGAGTGGAGGAGCCCTAAAATCCATCAATCCGCTTCCATTCAATTATGCCGATTGTGGTACCGGAATTGGCGTCTTGCCCGGCATGTTCTGGCTGGCCTCCCGCGTCACC
>CAZVTL010000146.1:0-9893 GCA_964630075.1 uncultured Tangfeifania sp. | reverse complement strand
AATCCAAAGAACAAGGATGCCTACCTTTACATGAAGAGTTACTCTCCCTACGAAAATATTGAGCGGAAAAGGTATCCCAACATGCTGGTGACTACAGGTCTTCACGACAGTCAGGTGCAGTATTTCGAGCCAGCCAAATGGGTAGCCAAACTGAGGGAGATGAAGACCGATCAAAATATGCTACTGCTCCACACCAACATGGAATTTGGTCATGGTGGTGCCAGCGGAAGGTTCGATTATTTGAAAGATCTGGCACTGAATTATGCTTTCCTATTTACGCTGGAAGGGATAAAAAAATAGATTGTCTGGCACCAGGAAAGATTTCCTGGTTCACTTTGCTCCATCGAAGCACTTAATGTACTAAATTTAGCTGATACTTCTCTTCCTTTGTGAAGGGGAGTATCTGCTAATTTTTTTTGGTACAACCATGGATGAAAGAGAGGTTCCTGGCACTGCGGAAAAGCATCCGTTGAAATCTTTGCCACTTTTTGATTGCGAAAGTCTGATATGCAGGATCATTGAGATTTTGGGGAAGGGAGAGAGTATAGCCGCTTCGCTGCAAATGGTCTGCAACACATTTTCGGGCAGTCAGGTGGTTCGTGATCCGGTTTGTGTCAGAATACTTTTTGGCAATCAATCCTTTAGTAGTCTGTCTTTTGAAGCAACACCCGTTGTATCAAGGAGTGATTTCCAGCTCCCCAATGGGCAATCCGGGAGTGTGGAATTGTTCCTGCTAAGATGGCGTGAAAGCGGGATTGCTGCCAAATTCACCAGGGAAGCCGAACGGATCTTGACGCTTGTCAATCCCTTGCTGGTGGGAGTGATCTCTAAATTTCAGCTTGAAAGATTAACCATCGATATCGGAGAGCGCCGCAAAGAGCTCTGGGGAATTAACCGTACGACCGAAATTCTTCAGACCGAAAGTACACTGGAGGAGTCCCTGCCAAAAATTTGCGCGATTTTGCCCGATGCATGGCAATTCCCTGATGACACTGTCGTCAGAATTAGTTACGGTAAAAATGTATTTGAAAGCAAGGGTTTCAGGGAGACCCCCTGGAAAATGATCCAGCCATTTGAGGCCCCGGATCACAAAAAGGGAAACATCGAGGTTGGTTACCTCAAACAATATCCAACGGCAGACGAGGGCCCGTTCCTGAAGGAAGAGCGGAATTTGCTGGTCAATTTGGCCAATCTGATTGCCGGTTCTGCCACCCGGGATATCTTTTACAAGTTGCAGCACGAGAATACCGAACGCTTGAAAGAGCTGAAGGCTATCAACCAAACCTCACTGATCATCGAAGAGGGAAAAATGGTGGATGAAACGTTGCAGGAAATATGCGGTATACTCCCAAAATCGTGGCAATATCCGCGTTATACGGCTGCCCGGATCAGATTTGAAGGGAAGTCCTATCTGAGCGAAGAATTTGCAGAATCCAATTGGGTTCAGACCGAACATTTTGTGACCATTGACAACAAAAAAGGGACGGTAGAAATTTTTTACCTGAAGAAATTTCCCAAAGCAGACGAAGGTCCATTCCTGAAAGAGGAGCGCAATCTGCTGGTAAACATCGCCCTGATGATCAGTGGTTACCTGAACAATTACAAAGGGCGTGAAATCATCCACCGCAAAGGGGTCCCGGTGCATACTTTTCATCCTTCCGATGATTTCCGCAACTCGCTGACAAAAAGCAAGAAGCCGCTTCAGCTTTACTTCAACCAGCAATCGATCGACAAATATGTCTACCTCGATATGATGCGGTTCAAAATCAAGCATATCCTGTTTGTCTCCACCTTGTACGATGCTTTTACCCTGGAGAGTGAAGACTCTTTCTTCGAGAAGTTCATGGGGGAGGCATACCAGTACAGTCTCTTCTCGGTACCCCGGATTACTGGGGTTTCTTCGGCAGAGGAGGCGCTTAATCTGCTGGAGACGACCAATTTCGACCTCGTTATTCTGATGGCAGGGATGGACCGGGAAGCCCCCGTAATTCTGAGCGAGCAGATCCGGGCAAGAAAAGAGTCACTCCCCATCTACCTCCTTCTCAACAAGAAGAGCGATATCAAGTATTTTGAAGATCTGGTTCCCACCATTCGTTCGGTCGACAAACTGTTTGTCTGGAATGGGGATTCCCTGATCCTGTTTGCCATTGTTAAATCCACCGAAGACAAGGTGAATGTCGAAAATGACACCAAGATTGGTTTGGTTAGGGTCATACTGCTGATCGAGGATTCTCCCTTGTATTACTCCAAATACCTTCAGTTCCTCTACGACATTGTCTTCAGCCAGGTCCAGCAATTGTTGCCGGAGGTTGAGAAGAATGAGCTGGATAAAATTAGCAAAATGCGCTCCCGGCCCAAGATCCTGCTGGCCCGCAATTACGAAGAGGCCATTGCCATCTTCAACAAATACAGGGACTTCCTGCTCTGCGTAATTTCCGATGTTGAGTTTGACCGGAGCGGAAAGATGGACAAGCATGCAGGGGTCAATTTTATCAAATATGTCAAATCACATATCTCAAAAATCCCCATCATCCTTCAATCCTCTGAAAACAGGAATGCCCAGGTGGCAAAGGATCTTGAAGTCGCCTTTATCAACAAAAACTCTGAGACACTGCTCAATGACCTCCGGCATTACCTGATCAGTTATCTGGGATTTGGCCATTTCGTCTTCAGGGACAAGGAGGGCAATACCATTGGTGTTGCGAAATCACTGCGCGAGTTCGAAACATTGCTGCAGGAGGTTCCAGATGAATCGCTCTACCTGCACGCCTCAGAAAATCAGCTTTCACTCTGGCTGATGTCACGCGGGGAGATCCAATTGGCAAAAACGCTGAATCCTGTTTCTGCCAATACCTTCAAGAACATGGATGAGATGCGGCAGTTCTTCCTGGATTCCATCAAGCACTACCGTGAAGAGAAGAAAAAGGGGAAGATCCTGAGCTTTGATGAGACATCGGCCCTCGATGAAAAAAACATTGTCTCCTTCAGCGGAGGATCTTTGGGAGGAAAGGGGCGTGGATTGGCTTTTATCAATACCTTGATATACAACCTTGAATTTCCTACCCTGACCAACAAGATCAACATTCTTGCGCCAATCACTGTGGTCATTGGAACGAATGAATTTCAACATTTTATCTCAAAGAACAAGCTCTTTGATAAAATTGTAGACCCGGCGATCACTTTCGCCGAGCTGAGATCGCTCTTTGTGGAGGCTCAGCTGTCTCCTTCCCTGCTCAAGAAACTAAAAGTTTTTGTTTCGCAAATTGACAGGCCCATTGCCGTGCGCTCCTCAAGTACCTCTGAAGATTCGATTACGCAACCTTTTGCAGGAGTTTTTGATACCTACATCGTCCCCAACGGGAAAACCAATAAAAAGCAGGTGCTGGAGCAGCTCTGCGATGCCATTAAACTGGTATTTGCCTCTACCTTTTCGGAGAAGGCGCGAAACTATTTTGCCATTATCCACCACAAAATTGAAGAGGAGAAAATGGCCGTTGTGCTGCAGGTTCTGGTTGGAAATCAGTATGGCGATTTTTATTATCCACATATCAGCGGGGTTGCACAATCCTACAATTTCTATCCGGTGGCCAACATGAAGCCGGATGAAGGATTTGCGGTGGCAGCCGTTGGGTTGGGGACTTATGTCGTAGATGGATGGAAATCTTACCGCTTTTCGCCCAAATATCCCAAGGTGACCATCTACAGCATCAAGGATCTGCTGGTAAGTTCCCAGGTTCAGTTCTATGCCCTCGACTGCAAAATCAAAGAGGTTGATTTCTTGAAGGATGGTGAGCTGGCAGCACTCAAATTGCTGAACATCAGCGAGGCTGAAAAGCATGGAACGCTAACGCATTGCGTATCGGTATACAATGCCAACAACGACCGTATAGAGCCGGGACTGGCGGCTTATGGACCGCGCATCATCAATTTTGCCGATATCCTGCAGTACAATTATGCACCTTTGGCAGAAACCATCAGCCTGTTGCTGAATGCCGTGAAAGAGGCATTTGGCTCTCCCGTTGAGATTGAATATGCAGTGGATCTTGAAAAATCCAACAACGGATTGCCAATTTTCTATTTGCTGCAGATCAAGCCGTTGATAGGAAATCAATTGACCCAAAATATCGTCATTGACAAGATGGACAAATCCAAAATGGCCCTGTTTACCCGATCGAGCATGGGAAATGGGGAGGTGAAGGATATCAGGGATGTTATTTTTGTGGATACAACCGCTTTCAATAAACTCAAGACCATAGAGATGGCTGCGGAGATTGAGCAGCTGAACAACCAGATGATCAAGGCCAACCGGCAGTATATCCTGATTGGTCCAGGCAGATGGGGTAGCAGGGACCGTTTTGTCGGGATACCCGTCAACTGGTCACAAATCTCACAGGCCAAGGTGATTGTTGAAATAAGCCTCGACAACTATCCGCTGGATTCCTCCCTGGGCTCTCATTTCTTCCACAATGTAACCTCGATGAACATTGGATATTTCTCGGTCAAGCACTCCTCTCCGACCGACTTTATCAATTGGGAACTGCTGAATAGCCAGAAGATTTTGCACAAAACCGCATTTTTCAAGCATGTTCAGTTCCATAGACCAGTCACAATATTGATGGACGGAAGGCTAAAAACCTCTGCAGTAATGGTAAGCGAATGATTGATGTTGCAATTTTTGACGAACACAGGCTGGTATTGGAAGGCTTGTCAGGTATGCTCTCCGGTGTTTCCGACTGCAGGGTGGTGCTGCTTTGCAGTGATCGCAATACATTGATCGAAAAATTGAAGTCCATGCAGGTGCATGTCCTGATCCTTGGCATGCACGACATCTCCGTAAGAAATTTGAACCTGATTGTCCAGCTCAATTTCAGCAATACCAGGCTGAAAATTTTGGTAACCTCCGTGATCGACAGCGAGGAGATCGTATTGAAGACCATCAAAGCTGGTGCCAAAGGTTTTCTGGGTCGGGATGCCGACCGGAACAGTCTGCTGGAGGCTATCTATACCCTCCGGAATGGCCATGATTACTACAGTACCTCCATTACTCACCTCTTGCTGAACCGTTATATTTCCAGCATGCAATCCGGGGAGCAGTCCCAGCGGGCCGAAACCGCCAATTTGAGCTCACGCCAGATTGAAATACTCAAACTCTGGGGAGAGAGTTACACCAACCAGGAGATTGCCGAACGTTTCTTCATCAGCGTTCGAACCGTGGAGTCGCACAAAAATCACATCATGCAGAAGCTGAACCTGAAAAGTACCGTCGACATGGTCAAGTTTGCCATCAAGAACAATATTATTGAGATTTAAAAGTGCCTAGAGTGCCCTAGAGTGATCTAAAGTGCCTAGAGTTAAAGATGCAGGAGTGCAAGAGATTCCCCTCTTACGTGAAACACGTAAATGCGCATTCAGTTGGCTGTCCCTTGGGTGATGGATGTTATTTTTATTGCCGGAAACGCCCTGGTCTCCGACCGGCTGGCAGATAAAAGCAAAATTTTCATTCATATCAAACGACATTCCAATGGCCAACATTTTAGATGTAAAAGTTAATGAGTTCATGGCAAATGTAATTGCCAAGAATCCCGGAGAATCTGAGTTTCACCAGGCGGTTAAAGAGGTGGTTGAATCATTGATGCCCTTCATTGAGGAGCATCCGAAATACCACTATTCCAGGGTACTGGAAAGGATGGTTGAACCCGAAAGAGTGATGATGTTCAGGGTCCCATGGGTCAATGATGACGGAGAAATCCAGGTCAACAGGGGATTCCGTATTCAGATGAACAGTGCCATCGGTCCCTTCAAGGGTGGTTTGCGTTTTCACCCGACGGTCAACCTGGGTATCCTGAAGTTTTTGGCTTTCGAGCAGGTATTCAAAAACAGCCTGACCACCCTTCCGATGGGTGGGGGGAAAGGTGGTTCAGATTTTGATCCAAAAGGAAAATCAGACAACGAAGTAATGCGTTTCTGCCAGAGCTTTATGACTGAATTGCAGCGGTACATTGGTGCTGATACCGATGTTCCGGCCGGTGATATCGGTGTTGGCGGGCGTGAAATAGGATATTTGTACGGCCAGTACAAGCGGATCCGGAATGAATTCACCGGCGTTCTGACCGGCAAGGCCATCGAATGGGGTGGCAGTCTGATCCGTCCGGAAGCAACCGGTTACGGAGCCGTTTATTTTGCCGATCAGATGCTGAAGACACGCGATCAGGATTTGAAAGGAAAGATCGCCGTTGTCTCCGGTTCCGGGAATGTCTCCCAGTATGCAGTGGAGAAATTGATCCAAATGGGAGCCAAGGTGGTTACCCTTTCCGATTCAGCCGGATTTGTCTATGATCCTGCCGGTTTCAACGAGGAGAAACTTGCCTATGTACTCGAACTGAAAAATATCCGACGCGGACGCATCAAAGAGTATGCAGACAAATACAACGCCCAGTATTTCGAAGGTCAGACCCCTTGGGGCATCAAATGTGATGCAGCCTTCCCCTGTGCAACCCAGAACGAAATCAACGAAAAGGATGCCAAACTGCTTGTAAAGAATGGCTGTTTTGTGGTCTCCGAGGGGGCGAATATGCCTTCTACGCCGGAGGCCGTGGAGGTATTCCTTGGTGCCAAAATCCTATACGGACCCGGGAAGGCTGCCAATGCCGGCGGTGTCTCCACCTCCGGACTCGAAATGGCCCAAAACTCCATGCGTTTGCCATGGTCGAGGGAAGAGGTAGATGCCCGTCTGCACATGATCATGATCAACATTCATGAAACTTGCGTAAAATATGGTACGGAGCCGGATGGTTTCATCAACTACGTCAAAGGGGCCAACATCGGCGGTTTCATCAAGGTTGCCGATGCCATGATTGCCCAGGGTGTGGTATAGCGCAACAGCATATTGTAACTAGAAAGGCCGTCTCAACCTGCGTTGAGACGGCCTTTCTAGTTTTAACTGAACTGTTGTGCCCCATTTTTCCTGTTGGGGCATCCATGTCCATGTAACAAGTTGATTGGGAGGCCGTTTCCCTGTCGGAAAATCGACCGGCAGATTGGCGGATCCGGAATAAGTACACCGGTGTAAACATTTGGGGGTGTTATCTGTTATACAACAAAACAGAAGATATCAATCTCAGTCAGTGACCTTGTGCTGTGTCATTCATTGACCTTCCATGCTGGCTGTTATTTAAGAACTGTTCCTAACATTTACTCCTGGTGGAAAAATTTACTTCCTATAGAATTATCCCGGACCTGAAAGTGATCCTTTGTTACTTTCAGGGGTCGATTAAGATGGAGGATGTTGTAAAACTAAATCTTCGGTTTATCAAAGATGAAGCCTATGATTTAACCTTCGATGTGATCCTGGATTTTAAAAATTCACTTGCCCTGGGTTACCGGATTGATATATTGGATTATGTTGAATTTCTGAAGAAGACCATCCATCTGAAAGAGCGGGTCAAAGTGGCGATCCTGACCAACTCCATCAACCAGGAGTTCCTGATCAGTGTCTACATCCCCATTGCCAAATTGCTGAAGATCGATGTGGCCAAGTTTCAGCAGATGGATGCAAGTTTACAGTGGATGGGCTATTCAGAAGGAGAAAAGCTCCGGATCCTTGAGTCATTCAAAAGCATCAAGGGCGATGCATTATCCATGGTTTAATTGGTCACCTGGCTCCTGATCTCGGTGATCTCCTGCCGGATCTGCTCCAGCTTTTTGAAGATCTGCTGGTTATCGGCAGCTTCGGGAATCTCGTCGGCAAGGTAGAGTACACATTTCCACACCTCCCTGATCTCATTCACCGCGAGGTCGTAAGGAAGATACTCCGTGTTGAGGGAGATCATCTTCAGGCTACCCTTCTCCTTCAGCTCGTTTTTCACCTTCTTGAATACCACCCCTTCGTTCAGGGTCAGGACAATGCAGGGGAGATCGTCTCTGATGGAGTGGAGGTCCTGCACATATTCGCCTACCACCCAGCTCTTGTCCCGAATGGGAAGCATCGAATCCCCTGAAATCTGGAAAGCACGGTATTTCCGCTCCCTTGTGAGGATGGGAAGCTGGAAATTGGGCAGCGCGGAGATAAATTCAGGATCAAAATAGCCGGTGGTATAGCCGGCCTTTGCCTTGATGGAGACAATCTCGATGTTGTCCTTGTTCTTCGAATCCACGGTAGTAGCCAGCACCCGCAGCTCATTCCCCTTCACAAATACATCGGATCCGTGTTCAATGACGTACAGCTGGCTCTCCCGTAACCCGGAGAGGTTGATGCGCACCAGTGTGTCGATCGAGAGGTGAAACAGGTCGGAGAGGCCGATCAGGATATCCATGGGTGGAACAGTCGTACCATTCTCGTAATTGTTGATGCTGGATCTTTTGGTCTTCAGCCGCTCTGCCAGCTCCTGCTGTGTCAGCCTCCTCCTTTTTCGTAGAAATTTTAAATTTTCTGAGAGAAACATGTTCCAATTGCTTTAAAATAGATTATATTGTAGTCGCACGATTGACATATATATAGTCAAAAGTAGACAATTATTCCGAATGAACCAAAGAAATATTACACAGAGTTTGAATTGTTTGAAAAGTTTGAAGGGTTTCAAATGTTTGGAAGACACTGAGCCTGGACTCCCCTGAGCTTGTCGAAGGGCCGAAGGGTCGACCTCCTCTGCCATAATAAGAATTGGGAACCGGTCCCTGAGCCTGTCGAAGGGAAATTTTCAAAGAACGGAACCCTTCAAACTTTTTAAACATTTCAAACCCTTCAAACATTTTACAATTGGCTTTTGTGTAACGATCAATATCCGAGAATGCAGCTTCAGGACAGAACAATATTGCACATGGACCTCGATACATTCTTCGTATCGGTGGAGCGGCTGGTCAATTCGGAGCTGATTGGCAAGCCCGTGGTCATTGGGGGTATCTCCGACTGCGGGGTGGTGGCCAGCTGCAGCTATGAGGCGCGGAGGTTTGGGGTGCATTCGGGACATGGACCGCTACAGCAAATACTCCAGGCTGGTGACGGAGGTGATCGCCGACAGGGCACCCACCTACGAAAAGGCCTCCATCGATGAGCACTACATCGACATCTCCGGGATAGACCGCTATTTCGGGGCCCTCAAATGGTCGCACGAGCTGCGTCAATCCATCATGGGCGAAACCGGGTTGCCCATCTCCTTTGGCCTCTCGGTGAACAAGACGGTGAGCAAGATTGCCACCGGCGAGGCCAAACCCAATGGGGAGAAGCAGGTCGAAAAGGGGTTGGTTCAGCCGTTTTTAAATCCCCTGTCGATCAGGAAGATCCCCGGGGTGGGTGGCAAGAGCTACCAGTTGCTGCGGTCGATGGGGGTTTCCACGATCCAGACCCTGAGTGCCGTTCCCGTCGAGATGGTGCAGTGTGTTTTGGGCAAGAGCGGCACCGAGATCTGGCGGCGTGCCCACGGCATCGATTTCACCCCGGTGGTGCCCTACAGCGAGGAGAAGTCGATGAGCAAGGAGCGCACCTTCGAGACCGATACCATCGACGTGGCGATGCTCGACCAGCTGATGATCTCGATGACGGAGAAACTCTGCTTCAAATTGCGCAAGCATGAGAAGCTCACCTCCGTGGTAACGGTAAAAATCAGGTATGCCAATTACGACACGCACACGCTGCAGAAGAAGATCGCCTACACCTCCTTCGACCATGTGCTGATTGGTGTTGTCAGGGAGCTGTTCAAACGGCTCTACGAACGAAGGATGCTGATCCGCCTGGTAGGGGTTAAGCTGGGAGGGCTGATCCACGGGGTGCAGCAGCTCGACCTCTTCGAAGACAACGAAGAGCGGATCAAGCTCTATCTCTCCATGGACAAGATACGGCTTCGCTTTGGGGCAGGAGCGATCCGACGCGCCTCAGGGATGATTCAAACCTGTCAGGT